>NZ_JBVAYN010000024.1:0-35019 GCF_055420065.1 Massilimicrobiota sp. mt181 | reverse complement strand
GACTGATAAATGAGTCAATTATAATATACCAGGACAAAATTATGCGTAGTGTTGTTTTAGATCAGGGAAAAACAAATGTCTGTGGTATTTGTGGAGCGAAAGAACCCTTTATTGAATATAAGGAATTGGAAGGGATTCATTTTATATGGTGTAATAAATGTCATACCATTAGTTTTTTTAAAACACCACAAAATGAGATGAAGAAACATTTGATAGAAAATGAAATGAATTTTTATCAATCAAAAAAAGAGCCTTAGGGCTCTTTCTTTGATTATTCATTAACAATTGCATTAACTGGGCAAGATTCTGCAGCTTCTTTAGCAGATTCTTCTAATTCAGCAGGAACATCTCCTAAGATGTTTTCAGCTAATCCATCAGCGTTTAAATCGAAAACTTCTGGACATACTGCAGTACAAGAACCACAACCAATACAATTTTCATTAACTTTATACATTTTTATTACCTCCTATTCATATGCCTATTATATAATAAAAGGAATAATTTTAAAAGTTTATTTTATAATTTTTTATAGTTATGATATAATGAACACGGTGATGCAAGATGGAGAAACAAACAAGAATAAATAAATATAAAGAATTAAGAGATGAAATGAAGGAAGAAGTGGCTATAGATCGTCAAATGACTTATGAACAAGATGAAGAGGATGATGATTTTTTATCATTTCTACCACAAAATAAACCAAAAGATATACAAGATACTTTGATGGAACCATTATCATATGAAACATTAAAACCTGATAATGAAGAAATTAAGTCAGCTTTAAATGAAGCTAAGGTCAATGTTGGAAAAGAACAATATAATACACGTTTAGATATTTTAAATAAAATTAAACAATCAGAAGAGCATCAGCCTCAACATGCTGCTACTTCAGAGAAGCCAGAAAAGAAAGAAGAACCACAAAAGAAGATGTCTTTATTAGAGAAACTGGCTGCCATGTCTCCTGAAGAGGATGCTGAAGAACTGAAAAAGTATGAAGAAGGTTTAACAGTTGCTGATTTTATGAAGGAAGATAAGAAAAAAGCAAAACGTGAAATGGTTGAAAAACCTAAACATGAAGAGACAAAACCTAAAAAAGTTAAGAAACAAAGAGAAAATGTTATAGAAGAAGAAAATAGTCTTGAGGATGAAGAACAGGAAAGTAAGTTAGTGACTGTTTTGAATTATGTCATTATTATTTTTATTGTTGTATTCATTGTGTTGGCAATATTTATTGTAAGAGAATTGTTTTTTTAGACTAAGGAATTTCCTTGGTTTTTTGAAAGAGAGAGGTAAGTATGACAAAGAGAATTTCTATAGCTATTGATGGTCCAGCAGCGGCTGGAAAATCAACAATAGCCAAAATGGTTGCAAAAAATTTAAATTATACATATATTGATACTGGTGCTATGTATCGTTGTGTTGCTTATTATGCTTTATTAAAACATGTGGATGTTCATGATGAACAGGCAGTTGATAAGTTATTAAAAGATATAGATATTCAAATGTATCCTGATGGAACAATCCAACTCAATCATGAAGATGTGACTTCTGCAATTCGTGAAAATGAGGTATCTATGGGAGCAAGTGTTGTTTCACAATATGCAGCAGTGAGAGCTTTCTTAGTCGATAAACAAAGAGAAATGGCACAAGGTGGAGGTGTCATTTTGGATGGTAGAGATATTGGTACAGTCGTTTTGAAAGATGCGGAATTAAAAATCTATCAGATTGCCAGCATTGAATGTCGTGCTATGCGTAGACATCAGGAAAATATGCAAAGAGGCATTGAGTCTGATTTGAATGAAATTCAAAAAGAAATAGCTTTACGTGATCAACAGGATATGAATCGTCGTATCTCTCCTTTAAGAAAAGCTGATGATGCCATTGAGATAGATACGTCAGATATGACACTAGAAGAAGTTGTCTCTAAAGTGATGCAACTTGTAGAACAAAGAATATAGAGGAGTGAAAATCATGAGAAAAGGAATCGTCGCGATTGTTGGACGAGCGAATGTAGGGAAATCAACGATTTTTAATCGTATTGTTGGAAAGCGTGTTTCTATTGTTGAAGATACTCCAGGAGTGACACGTGATCGTATTTATGCAGATGCATCCTGGTTGACACGTGAATTTAAAATTATTGATACAGGTGGAATTGAACTGGAAAATGCATCTTTTACAGAACAAATCAAAATGCAGGCAGAAATCGCTATTGAAGAGGCTGATATCATTTTATTTGTTGTCAATGGAAGAGAAGGCGTTACAAAAGAAGATATTTTTGTAGCACGTTTATTACAGAAGTCACGAAAACCAATTGTTTTGGCTGTTAATAAAATTGATGATCAGGTTTATAAGGATCAGATTTTTGATTTTTATAGTTTAGGTATTGGAGATCCCATTCCTGTATCAGGAAGTCATGGTATAGGTATTGGAGATGTTTTGGATGAAATTATTCATCGTTTGCCTGAATTTAATGAAGAACAGGATGATAATGTGATTCGTTTTTCAGTGATAGGGCGACCTAATGTTGGAAAATCATCATTAACAAATGCATTACTAGGAGAAGAACGTGTCATTGTTTCTGATATTGAAGGAACTACACGTGATGCTATTGATACACCTTTTGAAAAAGATGGACAAAAATATTGTGTTGTTGATACGGCGGGAATGCGTAAAAAAGGAAAAATTTATGAGAATGTTGAAAAATATTCTGTTTTACGCGCTTTATCAGCAGTTGAAAAAAGTGACGTTGTGTTAATGGTCATTGATGGACATCAAGGTATTATAGAACAGGACAAACATGTTGCTGGATATGCCCATGAGGCGGGAAAAGCCGTGATTCTGGTTGTTAATAAATGGGATTTGATTGAAAAAGATTCAAAGACAATGAAAAAAATGGAGAGTCAGATTCGAGAACAATTTAAGTATTTGGATTATGCTCCTATCATTTTTGTTTCAGCCAAAGATAAAAAACGTGTCCATTTATTATTGCCAATGATTCAAAATGTTTATGCTAATAGTCAAAAACGTGTCTCAACAAGTGTCTTGAATGATGTGCTGATTGATGCACAGACAATGAATCCAACAACAACCTTCAATGGTGGACGTTTAAAAATATATTATGCAAATCAGGTCAGTGTTGGACCACCAACATTTGTATTGTTTACAAATGATCCACAGTATTTACATTTTAGTTATAAACGATATCTGGAAAACCGTATGCGTGAAGCCTTTGGATTTGAAGGAACACCAATACATATTCTTTGCAGAAAGAGGGACTAAGATGAAAATCGCAATTTTAGGTACAGGAAGTTGGGCAACAGGATTGGCTAGAGTTCTTAATGATAATGGACATCAGGTTATGTTATATGGTATTGATCATAATGAAATTGATGATATTAATATTAGACATTGCAATTATAAATATTTTAAGGATATCAGATTAGAGGAAAGCATAGTTGCCAGTGCATCATTAGAAGAAGTTATTGATCATGCTGATTACATCTTGATTACGATACCAACACAGTTTGTCAGATCTGTTTTAGAAGAAGTGAAAAGCCTATTAAAACAAAAAGTGACTATTATTAATGCGGCTAAAGGTTTTGATATGAATACCAATATGCGTATGTCTGATACAATAAGAAGTGTTTTTGATGAAAACCAGATTCATCCTGTTGTCTCTTTAATTGGGCCTTCACATGCTGAAGAAGTTGTTGTTCGTATGTTAACTGTTGTATGTGCTGTGTCCTTAGATGAAAACTATGCCAAGGATGTTCAAAAGTTATTTTCTAATCATTATTTTAGGGTTTATACATCAACAGACGAGATTGGTGCAGAATATGGTGCAGCCTATAAAAATGTAATTGCTGTTGCCTCTGGGATTATTGCCGGTTTAGGATATGGGGACAATACACGTGCAGCATTGATTACGCGAGGACTATATGAGATGAGTTTATATGGAACTGTTAAGGGTGCCAATCGTGAAACCTTTTTTGGGTTGACAGGAATTGGTGATCTTGTGGTGACATGTTCATCTGTCCATTCACGTAACTTCCAGGCAGGGCTGGAAATTGGTCAAAGTAATCGTGCTTTGGATTTTATGGCACATAATACAAAGACTTGTGAAGGTATTCGTACGTGTAAAGTCATTCATGATGATGTGGCTTCACACAACTACGGCATAGAAGTTCCTATTGTTGATGCTGTTTATCGTGTCCTTTATGAAAATGCAACACCTCAAGAAACGATTGCATCATTAATGTTACGTGATTTAAAATCAGAACAATGATGAAGTCTTTTGCATATATTATCTTGGGTGATAAAATTGGATAAGCAAGATAAATTACTGGATAAAGTATCGCAAAAAACACATGTTTCTAAAGAAGATATTTTATCTTTAGCAAGTGATTTGCAGACAAAGGATTTAAATGATGAAAAAAATATCAGAGAATTTGTGAATAAAATTTCTCGTTTAACGAATAAACAGGTTAAGCCAGAACAAATGGATAAAATTGTTCGTATTATTCAAAATAATCAAATTCCGACTGATATTGATAAGCTTGTATAAAGGGGTTCTTGATGAAGAACTCTTTTTTTCTTGATATTTTATATTGAAATGGATATAATAGGGATGATATAGGGATGATGAAGGGAAGTGGAAAGATGTATTTATTTTCTTGTATAAAATTGCACAAAAGCATAGGAGCTATGCATACAGGAAAATAAAACTTTTTTTCATACAAATAATATTATAATGATGGGCGACAAGTTTATTTTCTTGTCGTTTTTTTGTTTGTAAGGAGGGATCATGATGTCTTTAATTCAAGTACAACACTTAACTTTTGGTTATGAAGGAAGTTATGAATTGATTTTTGATGATGTGTCTTTAACTTTGGATACATCATTTAAAACAGCATTAATTGGGAGAAATGCGCGCGGGAAAACAACGTTTTTAAAACTTATGATGAAAGAATATGAATATCAGGGACAAATCATAATGAGTGAAGACTGTTGTTATTTTCCTTATGAAGTTTCTGATGAAACGATGTTAACAATAGACATTTGTTATGAAATATATCCACTATTACAGCAATGGGAACTTGAAAAAGAACTTCATTTGCTGGATTTAGAAGGGTTGGATATATTCTATCGTCCCTTTATGACGTTATCCTATGGTGAGCGCACAAAAGTCCTGTTGGCACTTCTGTTTTTAAAGAAGCATTCTTTTTTATTGATTGATGAACCAACAAATCATCTAGATCAGAAGTCACGTCAGATTGTAGCACAATATCTAAAGAAACAAAAAGGTTTTTTACTAGTAAGTCATGATCGTTATTTTATTGATCAATGTTGTGATCATATTATGGCTATCAATCCAACAACAATTGAAGTTGTTCAGGGAAATTTTTCTAGCTGGTATGAAGATAAGATGAAAAAAGATGAAAGAGAAATGATGCAAAATAAGAAATTAGAAAAAGATATTGATAAGATGGAAAAATCAAAAAGACAAAAAGAAAACTGGGGTCATCAGATTGAAAAATCAAAAATAGGAGCTGCAGATAAAGGCTATGTAGGTCATATGGCAGCGAAAATGATGAAAAGATCAAAAGCTATTGAAAACCGTCAAATGAAGGCGATAGAAGAAAAGAAAAAGCTTTTTAAAGATATCGAAGAATATGATGATTTAAAGATTCATTGTTTAAAATATTTTCAAAAACAGCTTATCAGTTTTGATCATTTTTCTTTAGCTTATCATCAAAAGGTTTTATTTAAAGATTTAACTTTTACGATTTTGCAAGGAGAACGTGTTTTATTGAAAGGACCTAATGGATGTGGAAAATCTAGTCTGATTCGTTTTGTTGCTGGAGAAAAATGGGAGTACCAGGGGCAGTATACTCAGGGGAGTCAGCTAAAAATTTCCTATGTTCCTCAAGATTGCTCTTTTGTTCAGGGAAAGTTAAACAACTGGATTGAAAAGTATGGGGCAGATCAGACATTAGTTAAAACACTTTTAAGAAAATTAGGTTTTTCACGTTCTCATTTTGATATCAATCTAGAAAACTTAAGTCAAGGTCAAAAGAAGAAGATTATGCTTGCTATTTCACTAGCAACACCGGCACATCTTTATGTCTGGGATGAACCTTTGAATTATATTGATATTTTTTCACGTATGCAGATAGAAAAAGCTATTTTGCAATTTCAGCCAACTTTATTGTTTGTTGAACATGATCAATTTTTTCAAAAGAACATAGCGACACAGATTGTTGATTTTGAACAACTCATTTGACAAAAGAATGCTATCCATATACAATAATAGTCAAAGGAGATTTGGCATGAAGAATTTAGTTGTAACAGATAAAGATATTTCAACCGAATATTTTCAAAATTCTGTCATAGTGAATTTAAATAATATTCATTATTCAACTTGTACAGGTGGTTTATCTTGCTTAAAATGTGAGGGATCTTGTTATTTTAAGGATGATATGAATATTATTTCGAAATGGTCAAATGATTGTCAACTGATTATTTATATTACAAGAGTGAAATATGGTTGCTTTGATATTCCCTTTAAAAGAATGCTGGAGCGATTGGTTGTGAATCATGAACCTTATTATACAATGGTGGATGGAGAAACCTGTCATCTTGGTTTGAGTCAATTACGCAAGAAGTTGCTTGTAATTGGATATGGAGAGGCTACTGATGGTGAAAAGAAGCTCTTTAAAGAACTTCTTGATGATTCTACACTTGGATTTTCATATTCATCTGTTGATGCCTATTTTTGTGAAGAAAATGAACTAGACGAAGTCTTGCGTACTTTTGGAGGTGTCGATCTTGGCTAAAATTCTTTTAATAAATTCAGGATTGAAACATACTTATACTGTTATGAAACCTTTTTTATCCAGATTAGAAGTCTATCTTGATGGACGTTGTGATTGTTTGGATGTGCGTAATACGATGACTTTTGATGAACGTACTTTTTTTGAATATGATCAGGTTGTTTTTATTTTTCCAGTTGCCTTGGATTCAATACCTTCATCAACGCTTGAAATATTTCATCGCTTAGAATCTCAGCAAAAAGGTTTTGCTGAAGTGTATGCTTTAATTGCCTGTGATGAATATGAGCCTGAAAAATGTGATATCTCAGAAAGAATATTACAGAATTGGTGCTTAAGAGAACATCTGCAGTTTAAAGGAAGTTTGAAAATAGGTTCTGCATTTTTTATTATGAAAACAATGTCACGTTTTGTTGTGTCTAATGAAATCAAGAAGTTTTCTGAGGCAATTTTAAAGCATCAAAACTTTTCTGGTAAGATCACAATGTTAACTGATCGTATTTTTATGAAGAAAGCTAATCAATATTGGAATAAAGAAATCAAAAAAGTCAATAAAGAAAAGAAAAAAGCGATAAAGTAATGAAATATGTAAGTGAAATAAACTTTCATATTTTATTACTGATTCGCTTTTTTTATTGATAAGATTCAATAATCTGTTTGATATAATCTAATGGAACACGTAAACGATGCGCAAGTTCTTCATATGAAAGGCCTTGACTCAGTAGACGTTTAATAAGCTTTCTCATACATTCGCTGACTTCAATGACATGACCATCTGGATCATAGAAACGTACAACTCTTTGACCCCAACTGCCTTCTTTGAGGGGATGAAGCAAAGTAATATGATATTGATCTAAAAGAAGCATAAATTCATCAATATCCTCAGTTTCAAAAGAAAGTATAACAGCATGATTGATAAAAATAATATCAGAGTCAGACTTATGAATTGTATCTTTCCATATTTCCTTAGAATGAAGTATAATGCCAGAAGTCAATGTTACACTGCCATGAAAGTCTAGAAGAACTTTTAAACCTAAAACCTGTTTGTAGAAATTTTTTGATTTTTCTAAATCATTGACAATTAATGTTGTATTCTTTAGTTTCATAGATATCCTTCCTTTTTTTATACATATTTATTTTAGCATGCAAAGATGAACTTTTTTTATCTTTTTGTTCATATGTTCTAAATTTTTACAGAAATCATATATTGATGTGTGAGAAGGAGGATGTCTATGCAGACAATAGATATATTAAAAGATATTGGAAAAAGATGTGATGGTGATATCTATTTAGGGGTTGTCGGACCAGTCAGGGTGGGAAAATCATCATTTATTAAGCGTTTTATGGAAAAAGCTGTCATTCCTTATATTGATAATCCTGATGCTAAAATTCGTGCCATAGATGAGCTGCCACAGTCTGGAGAAGGCAAAATGATTATGACGGTCGAACCAAAATTTGTACCGAATCAGGCTGCTCATATTCAAGTTGGAGATAATTTGAGTGTGAATATCAGATTGGTTGATTGTGTTGGTTATGTCATTGATGGGGCGAAAGGATATCAAGATGAACAGGGAATTCGTTATGTGAAAACACCTTGGTATCTAGAAGCGATACCATTTGATGAGGCGGCTAAAATTGGAACGCAGAAAGTGATTCAGGATCATTCTACGATTGGGATAGTGATGACCTGTGATGGCTCTATTTGTGAAATACCAGGTGTAGATTATCTTCAGGCAACGGATGAAGTGATTTCTGAACTCAAAGATATTGGCAAACCTTTTGTGATTGTTGTCAACTCAAAAGATCCTCATAGTATGCAATGTAGTCAACTGGTAGAAGAGCTTCAGAATAAACATGATGTTCCTGTTATGGCTTTAAAAGTGACAGATATGAGTGAAGATGATATTACACGTTTATTGAAAGAAGCTTTATATGAATTTCCTATTCATGAAGTTAAAATTGAAGTTCCTAGATGGATTGCTTTGATGGATTCAAGTCACTGGCTTAAACAAACTTTAGATGAATCACTGGAAAAATCTTTACAGGAAATTCATCGCTTTAGAGATGTTGAGAAGATTGCGACATCTATGACTGAATTTGATTTTATATCAAAAGCTTATTTGTCATCTATTGATACATCTGCCTCATCAGCGACACTACGTATTGAAGAAAGAAATGGTTTATATCATGAAATTCTTAATGAAATTTTAGGACAAGAAAAATTTGATGCGGCTTTATTTTTAAGACAGATTCAGGAGCTTAAACAAATGAGTCAGGAATATCAGGCTTATCAAAGTGCAATTCAAATGGTTAGACAAACAGGGTATGGTTATGCTTTACCGATGTTGGAAGATATTGAGTTAAGCGAACCAGAAATTATCAAGCAAGGGCCTCGTTATGGTATGAAACTGGTCTCAACTGCTTCAACCATTCATATGATTAAAGTTGATATTGAATCAACTTTTGAACCGATTATAGGTTCTAAAGAACAAGCTGAAGCTTTTGTCCAATATTTACAAAGTCATGGTAAAAATAATAAGGAAGCTATTTTTGATTGTGATGTTTTTGGTAGAAAATTAGGTGATCTGATTAATGAGGGAATGCGTGTGAAATTAGCTTCTATGAATGAAACCGCTTGTACAAGAGTGCATGATATTTTGAGTAAAATTGTGAATAAAGGAAAGTCTAATGTGATTGCGATAGTTTTATAAATTTGTTATTGCGCTTAGGTTTTTGAAATGTTATACTACTACTTAGATTTAAGTAGGAGGCAGTGAAAAAATGAATAAAAAAGAGCTTATTGATATCGTTTCACTAAAAAAAGATTTAACAAAAAAGGATGCTGAAGCGTTAGTAGATACAGTTTTCGATACAATGATTGAAAGTATTTTAAATGGAGATAAGGTCTTAATTTCTGGTTTTGGAACTTTTAAGGTGAATAACCGAAAAGAACGTAAAGGTGTTAGTCCAAAAACAAAAGAAGCAATGATCATTCCTGCAAGTAAAACTGTTTCATTTAAGCCAAGCAATAGATTAAAAGATGCAATGAATTAATTGCATCTTTCTTATTTTTTTGACATATTGAGTTAATATAATGGGTATATTATCATTAGTGAGGTGATAGATATGTTTCCATTTTATGGATTTTATTATAATAGCTATTATATGATAGGAACCATTTTTGTTATATTGGCGGCAATATTAGCGTTGTGGGCACAAATGAAGGTTCAGACAACATATAGTCGTTTTAAAAAAATTCCTAATTCTAGAGGAATAACAGGGGCGCAAATCGCCAGAGAAATTCTTGATAGTGAAGGATTATATGATATTCAAATTTATGAAGTGAGAGGACAATTGAGTGATCATTATAATCCTGGCAAAAAAACAATCAATTTATCGCATGATATTTATCGTGGTACATCAATTGCAGCATTAGCTGTAGCTGCACATGAATGTGGACATGCGATTCAGTATAAAGAAAAATATATTCCAATTTCTCTAAGAAATGCAATTTTGCCAATTGCGAACGTAGGTCAATATCTAGGATGGATTGCGATATTTATTGGATTAATCTTAGGGCAGACAGATATTGCCTGGTTTGGTTTTATTGCTATGTGTGGAATCTTGGCTTTTCAGCTTGTCACGTTGCCAGTAGAGTTTAATGCATCATCGCGTGCTTTATCTATTTTACAAACACGTTATCTGACATCAGGAGAATATGATGGGGCTAAGAAAATGTTATCGGCTGCAGCGATGACATATGTGGCTGCAATGATTTCAACTTTAATGAGTATGCTAAGAATCTTTTTGATTATATTTGGTAATTCTAGAGATGATTAAAGACCTGGAAAGGTCTTTTCATTTTTGTTTTGCATTTTATATATTTTGTTATATAATAAAAACACTGGAGGTGAACATAATGAAAAAACATACTTTTATTATATCGATTATTGTTTTAACTGTTGTATTAGCAGTGGTTTCTTTTTATATGTTATTTGTTCACGTTCCTTATTATCAATATCATCATCAATTAGATGAAATAAGAAATGAAATTTGTGAAACGAATCAATATGATTATCAAGGCTATTTTAGCGAATATAGAGGTAAAGAAGTTTATTATATTGTTAAGGTCAAAATTAATGAAATTGATTCTTATGTGGCCTATAATAAAGATTTGGAATTGGTTGATACATATCAGGGGAATGTGGCTGATGAAAAAACAGTTCAATCAGCTATTAATGAAAAATATAATGTATCTATAGATGATTTAGAGATAGGTTATGAAAATGAAAGATTTGTTTATTATGGACGTTATCAGGATGATGCTTCTTTGTTATATGTGTATTATGATTTAAATAGTGGTGAATTTATTAAGGCTGTAAGGCTAGGTGAGTAGTATGGATGAATTGATTGATTATCAGTGTATTGATTTTCAAAAGCTTTTGATTTTAAAAGCAAAAAAAATGCAGATCAATGATGAGGAATGTTACCTTTTATTGTTGATTATGACATTGAATGAGATTGGCGTGAAGCCTATTACCCCTTCACAGATTTCTCGCGTTTGTTCTTTATCTATTCAAAAGATAGATGATATTTTAATGTCTCTGGTTGATAAGCATTGGATATCAAGGCGAAATGGTTCTCTTAATTTAAAACCGTTACAGAATTTGTTGTTAGAGCAACCTGAAACACAAGAGACGACGGATATTGATTTGGTGAGTATTTTTGAAGATGCATTTGGACGTAGTTTGAGTCAAAGAGAAATTCAATTGATTAACTCTTTAAAGTGTCAAGGATATGGTGATGAAATGATTGTTGATGCTTTGAATGAATCTGTTAAATCAGGAGTAATCACTTTTCGATATATTGAAAAGATTTTGGATAATTGGTCACGTTATGGCGTGACAAAACGTTTTGCACCTCAATCATCACCATCGCCTAAACAAGAAGTAGAACAAAGTATAAAGGATTATAAATGGTGGGAAGAGCATGAATAAAGAAAAAGTGAATCGTATTTTACAGGTTTTTGATGATATGTATCCAGATGCTAAGTGTGAGCTGGTTCATCATAATGAATTAGAATTATTGATTGCTGTGATGTTGTCAGCACAAACAACAGATGCCAGTGTAAACAAATTAACACAACATTTATTTAAAAAGTATCATAGTGTCGAAGATTATGCTTATGCGCCCTTGTCACAGCTGGAAAATGATTTGCGTACGATTGGTTTGTATCGCAATAAAGCCAAAAATGTCAAGGCTATGGCTCAGAAGCTGATAGATGATTTTGATGGAAAAGTCCCATGTGATCATGAAACATTACAGACATTACCAGGAGTTGGACGAAAGACTGCCAATGTTGTCATTTCAGAAGGCTTTCAGGTTCCTGCAATTGCTGTAGATACACATGTTGAACGTATTTCTAAAAGATTAGGATTTGCTTTTAAAAAAGATTCTGTCTTAACTGTAGAAAAGAAATTACAAAAAGCCATACCTAAAGAACGTTGGATTAAAACACATCATCAAATGATTTTCTTTGGTAGATATCATTGCAAAGCAATGAATCCCAACTGTCAAAATTGTCCTTTGATCGATATATGTAAAGAGCCAAAACGTAAAAAATACTTATAAGACGCATGAAAATGCGTTTTTTTTGTACAAAAATCATTGATTTAATGATAAAGAAAGTTTGATAAAAGTCATCAGCAATTTTATCTGTTTTTATCATTATGAATCAACATTTGATTTAGGAAGTAAGAATAGAAGCTCTTAACAATTTAAGAATCCTTAAATATGAGGAAAGGATAAAAATAAAACCCAATCAGCATGATGCTAATTGGGTAATAAATTTGACCTATTGAGATTGCGCTTGTTGTTGCGTTTGTGGTGTTGTTTGTCCTGTGTCAGGTGTTTCAGTGACAGGTGGTGTTGTGGTAGTTGTTGAATTGGTTGTTGTAAATCTATCAGTACCAAGGTTGACTGTTTGACCATTTGTTAAAGTTTGCGTAAATGTAACAGTATATTCTGTTCCAGCTGTTAATTGACTGAAAGTAATCGTACCAGATTGCTGAAGTGACTGTGTAGCGCCATTTAAAGAAGCTGTCACAGTTGTTCCAACAGGAACAGTGACTTGATAAGCAACAGATGTATCAGTCAAAGAAGCACGTGTATAGCTTGCAGGCGTTGTATCTTCTACTGTGATTGTTTGTGAAATCTTATTAGAAGTACCACTACCACTTTCAAATGCATAATATCCTGTAACTGTGTAAGTACCTGGTTGTAAAGTATAATTGATTGTGCCTGTAGCACTATTTAATGTTTCACTATGAACAACATTACCACTTGCATCTGCAATATCAACTTTATAGACAACTTTACCATAAATCTGATTGATATTTCCTAAATATGGCAGAGTATAATTGTTTCCACCAACAGAGTATGTCTTTGTAGGAGTAGCATCCTCTGTCATGCTCTTAGGATCATATTCACTAAATGTCACCTGTAATTGATTATTTGTCATTGTAGCAGTGAATGAAGATAAATTACTTAAACTTGATCCACTGGCACTGCCACTTGGTGTATTGCTTGTTTTAAATAATCCAGAGACAACACGATCACTAGGAACACCATCTCCTGGAGAGACATATGGATAAATTCCAGAAACACAAGTTCCACTAACAACACCATCAGGTTGAGATGGGTATGAATTTTTTACACCATCTTGATGCAAGAATTTTGCAATTTGAGCAGAAATATTATTTGTATCTCTGTTGCTTTTCAAATAATATCCGTCTTTTTGGTCTTCACCACTATAACCTGTCCAGACACTCCATGAATAATCAGGAGAATAAGCTGATAACCAGGCGTCTTTACTATGTCCACGTAATTTTGCATTAACATTTGTATCATCGGCGTGGTTTGAGGTACCTGTTTTCGCACCAATTTGATAACCTAGATTTAATAAACGATATGTTCCTGTTCCGGATTTTACATAATCAGTCATAATATCTCTAATCATATAAGCGGTTTCTTCAGAAATGGCCTGTGTTTTTTCTTGTTGATATTGTTGATCAATTTCAATAACTTCGCCAGTAGAGAGTAATTCGATTTTTTGTACTGTATGTGGTTCAATATATGTACCACCATTAGCAAATACAGCATAAGCACCAGCTTCATCTTCAGGAGTAACACCATATTCCCATGATCCAATAGCATAACCTAATTCAAGACTTTCATTTTCCATATCAAAACCAAAGCCTTCAAGGTATTCTGTAGCTTTTTCATAACCGATTCCTTCTCCAACGTTATTGCCATTACAGTCAGTGCCAGTTAGAACTTCACTAAATGTTTGTAAAGCAGCAGCATTCCAAGAGTTGCTGATAGCACTAGACATAGATACGTCACCATGATATTTTCCATCCCAGTTTCCTGGTGTGAAGCCACTGGAATAAGCATATGGTACATCGTGGACATAATGTGCTGTTGAGTAATCTAAAAATTCAATTGCCGCAGCATAGGCAATAATTGGTTTTAATGAAGAACCAGGCTGATTTTTTTGACCATACGTGGCTCCTGTTTTGGAAGCGTAAGCATAAGTTGTTCCTAAAGGTGTATAATTACGACCACTTAAAACACCCACAATACGTCCTGTTGTTGATTCCTGAATAACAGCTCCAACTTGGATTTTAGAATCCTGGAAAGTATAAGATTCACCACTTGCAATATCATCAAGTTCTTTTTGAATATCTGTATCAATATATGTATAAATACGCATTGGTGTTTCATAAGGATCATAGCCTGTTGTTTCCTGAACTTCACGAATGACTTTATCTGCATAGGCCTGATATTGACCACTCGTTGAAATTGGATTTGATTTTAAAGTATTTTCAACAGGAATGGCTTTTGTTGCTTCGCATTCTTCTTCAGAAATATAACCATGTTGTAACATTAAATCTAGAATTGTATCACGACGCTGTTGTGCCAAATCAAGATTTCTAAATGGGTCATATTTGTTTGGAGAGTTTAATGTTCCAGCCAATAAGGCTGCTTCAGGTAAAGTTAAATTCTGTACAGCTTTATCAAAATAATATCTTGAGGCAGCATAAATACCGATTGTCTGAGGTCCGTATCCAAAATAAATCTTATTTAAATAAAGTTCCAAAACTTCTTCTTTTGAAATTTGAGAAGTGGCTTCAATTGAAAGAATAATTTCTCCAACCTTTCTTTCAATTGTCTGTTCTTCATCAGGATAATAAGATTTCTTAATGAGCTGCTGAGTAATCGTAGAACCACCAGCTGTAATTCCTCCGGCAGCAATGTTTCCAAGTAATGCTTTCACAATACGTGGAACATCAAAACCATTATGCTCGAAGAATCTTGAATCTTCAGCAGCAACAACTGCATCAATCATGACTTGTGGAATATCATCATAAGATACATTTTTTTGTACCCCTCCACGAGCTACAGAAAACCATTCTTCACCATCAGTTGTACATAAAACAGAAGATTCATCAGAAGTCAATCTTTCTTTAGAAAAACCTTCAACTTGTTTAAAAATGCCAAAACCAAGGTACATCCCGCCAGATGTAATCAGTACGGCAACAATTAAACAGATAACTTTGATGATTCGTCTTTTTTGTCTTTTGTTTCCTGTTTGTGAAGTTGTCTTCTTTTTTTGAGACTTTATTTTTTTCATCATTCGTCCTCCTTAAAATACAAGTCATCAACAACTTTTAAATAATGAAGTCGTGGTTGAAATCCCTGCGGAATGAGGCGACCAAGACTTTTGATTTTTTCATATGTCATTGATTTTCGTTGAGAATGATAATAATCATTAATAATATAACTTGCGTCAATTAAGTATACCTCATTTATTGAGGTAAATGCAATAATAACAAAAGCAATACCTCCGTGATCAATTATTTTTTGTAGATGATCAATTTGATGCTTAGAGATATTAGCAAAAGGAAAATTTTTAATTTTTGTTTCTTTTGCTTCAAAATCTACATACTTTCCTCTGTAAAGGCCATTATAATCAGTTGTTGAAGGTGTTTTATAATAAGCTTCTACAATTTTGGCTGCTTCACGTTTAGGATAATCGACTTTTACGATTTGAACAGGGGTTGGTTTTTTATATATGACAGCAATATCATGAGTGAGATAATATTCATTGGATAATGATATATCTTCTTCTAATGACATCCCACGATGTGCTGTGTAATGCTTGTTTTCATTGTTTGGCAAGTAGCTGGACTGCCATTTCTTTTTCATATTTGGATAATTAACCATAATCATGTCCTTTCGTAAATTGTCTCATATATTATAACATATATTTTTCCCATCTTGTCTAATTTATGTGTAAAATCATCTTTTTTTAAAAATATCTTGCATTTATAATTGTTTTTTGTGAAAATAATGTGGAGGAAAGGTGATGTATATGGCTAATAAAATACAATTAAGTCCTAAAAAAATTTTAAATAAACATTTTCAGATAGATTTTAAAGGATATAGTGCAACAGAAGTTGATTATTTCCTAGATACCATTGTAGAAGATTATGAAACATTTGCGAATATGTTAAATGAATCCTATGAACAGATAGAGAATCTTCAAAAAGAAAATGAAGCATTAAAAATGAAAATGGCAAATATGGAAAGAGAACAGATGATTCAACAGGATAATTTACGTTCTATGGAAGAAAATCTTTCATCAAATGTTGATTTATTAAAAAGAATCTCTAATCTAGAAAAAGAAGTTTATAAAAATAAATAATGATTGCATTTTGAGTTTTTTTTCAGTAAAATAAACATGCTCATAAGAACCGATTGCTAGTAATAGAGGAAAGTCCGGGCATCCACAATCTGCGATGATTGTAGTGTTTGTACTGCATCTAATAAATGCAGGTAGCTCAAAGCTAACGACAGACCTAAGACCTAAACCGTCAGGCATGGTTGATAAGTCATAAAGTGCCACAGAAACAATGTCTTTTGAAAAAAAGAGTGAAAAGAGGTAAACTCTGCAAGGATGAAACCCAAATTTTGGTAGGGGAGCTTCATGAAGGGAAATGAACTGACATGAAGATGTGTAAACATAGATAAATAATCGGTTGAAAAACAGAACTCGGCTTATCAGAATGAGCTATTTTGTCGATAGAGATATCGACTTTTTTTATAAAAAAACAAATCAAATTTGACTTATTTGTTTAAAATTCATAACTTGTTCATAAATTCATAAAATAATAGTGTTAGTATTGCTAAAAGGGATGTTTTATGGTTTAATGATTATTATTGAAGGGACATTTTCTAGGAATAAGGAGGTATTTCTTTTGGATAATTTAGGTGAAAAAATTCGTCAAAAAAGAGAAAAACAGAAATTGACGGTTGAAGATTTATCAGCAAAGACAAAAATATCAGTTGCAGTCTTAAAAGATATTGAAAATGGGAAGTTTGATCGATATAAAGGTGATGAAGCTTATGTGAAAATGTATCTGAAAAAGATTTCACAAGCTTTAAATATGGATAGTGAACAGTTAACAAAAGAGTATATTGAGTTAACTCGAGAAATTGAATTAGAAGATTTAAAAGAGAAAGAAAATCAGGAAGAACATAATGAAGATATTGTGGAAAAAGGAAAGAAGTTTTCTTTTAAAGCACCTCAACTGACTAGAAAACCTTCTGTTTATGAAGATAAATCGCATGTGACAATCATTCGTGCTGGGATTATTCTGGTTCTTGTATGCTTGATTATTGTGGTCATCTGGTTTGGTTTTTATGCGACTCGTTCACAAAGCAGTGACCCAGTAAAGCCTGATAATCAGTTAACTGTTGAAGGTGACATCAATACGGATGATCAAAATAGTACAGATACTTCAAATAGTGATGGCACTGTTGATAATGGAACAGCAAATAGTGAGACAGTTGAATTTACTAGAAATGATTTCTTAGATTATACAATGAAATTACCAGCTGATGCCCAAACTTTTACATTGAGAATTGAATACAATGCTCCATGTTGGGCACAGATGAGTGTCAATGGAGACATTTATGATCAGTTTGTTTCAAAGACTTATCATGAAGATGAAGATGGTGAAACGGAAACTGTTGAATTAACATTTAATGTTGATGAGTTCGAAAGTTTAGATTTACGTAATGGTAATAATAAAGGACATCGTTATTTTATCAATAATCAGGAAGTGCCATTGACTGATGAAGATAAGAATACAAATCAGGATCGACCTGTAGATTTTATTTTAACATTAGAGAAGGAATAATATGAATTTACCAAATAAATTAACAACTATTCGTTTGCTAAGTGTCCCATTATTTATTATTATTTATTTATTTCCATATCAGGAAACAGGAATTCAAATCCCTGTTTATCAAATTTTATCTACACAAATATCTTTATTAGATATCGTTTTGTTTATCATATTTGCTTTATCAGCACTCACAGATTTCTTTGATGGTTACATTGCACGTAAACATCAGTTGGTGACTACATTTGGCAAGTTTATTGATCCTATTGCCGATAAATTGATTGTCAATACAGCTTTATTATTATTAACATCAACGCATGATATTCATATTGTGATTCCTATTATTATGATTTCAAGAGATATTATTGTTGATGCTATTCGTCTTGTTGCCAGTCAAAAAAATGTTGTTTTAGCAGCAAGCTATTTAGGAAAAGCGAAAACAATGACACAAATGATTGCTATTTGTTTATTGTTGTTGAATAATATTGGTTTTGCAAGTCTTCATATCCCTATGGATCAAATCATGATCTGGCTAGCAACTGTGATTTCTTTTGCAAGTGGGGTTGATTATTTTATGAAGAATAGACAATATGTTATGGAGAGTATGTAAAATGGATGAATTAGCACAATTATTAATAGAAAGACATATTTCAATAAGCAGTGTAGAAAGTTTTACAGTAGGGGGATTTGCCCACCAGATTGGCCGTATCAGTGGTATTTCGGCAGTTTACTGTGGTACATTGGTAAGTTATCAGACACGTATTAAAAGAGATGTTTTGCATATTGATGAAAAAGTCATTGAACAGTTTGGTGTTGTTTCTAATGAAGTTGCAGGTTTGATGGCGATTCAAGGTCAAAAAATGTTTGAAAGTGATTTATGTATTTCCTTTACAGGTAATGCAGGTCCTTCAGCAATGGAAGGGAAACCAGTTGGCCTTATTTATGTAGGAATTGCATATAAGGATAATATTCATACATTTTGTTATCATCTTTCTGGAAGTCGTGATGATATTCAAAAGCAGGCTATTTTGATAGGAATTGAAAAAATTTTAGAAATTTTGAAGTAAATTCACAAAAAAGTGTTGTATATAAATAGTAGGAGGAATATTTTATGGCAGAAAAGAAAGTCAAAAGTGGAGAAACTGTTGATGATAAAAAAGAAAAAGCATTGAATGATGCGATTCATTTGATTGAAAAACAGTTTGGAAAAGGTTCTATTATGAAATTAGGTGACCGTGTAGCTGTAGATATTGATGTTATTCCTACTGGTTCTTTAACTTTGGATGCTGCTTTAGGAATTGGTGGTTATCCTAAAGGACGTATCATAGAAATATATGGACCTGAATCAAGTGGGAAAACAACACTGACTTTACATGCTATTGCGGAAGTGCAAAAACAAGGTGGTCGTGCAGCATTTATCGATGCGGAACATGCGATTGATCCTGTCTATGCAAGAAATTTAGGAGTTAATGTTGATGAATTGATTTTATCACAGCCTGATAGCGGGGAACAAGGTTTGGCCATTGCTGAAACTTTGGTGAAAAGTAACGCAATTGATTTGGTTGTTGTGGACTCTGTGGCTGCTTTAGTGCCACAAGTTGAACTTGATGGAGAAATGAGTGACAATTCTGTTGGTCTACAGGCCCGAATGATGTCTAAAGCTATGCGACGTTTATCAGGATTGATGAACAAGACATCATGTACTATTATTTTTATTAACCAGTTAAGAGAAAAAATTGGTGTTATGTACGGTAATCCAGAGACAACGACAGGAGGACGTGCTTTAAAATTCTATGCTTCAGTTCGTATTGAAATTAGACGTAGTGAAGCTATTAAAAATGGTAGTGAGATTGTCGGAAATAAAGTTAATATTAAGGTTGTAAAAAATAAGGTTTCACCGCCATTTAAAACAACATCAGTAGATATCATTTATGGTAAAGGTATTGCACGAGATGGAGAGATTATTGATTTAGCTGTTGCGGCTAATATTATGGATAAATCTGGTGCATGGTATGCTTATCAAGGAGAAAAAATTGGACAGGGAAGAGAAAATGTTAAAAACTTCTTAGCTGAACATCCTGATATCATGGCTGAAATTGAAGAAAAAGTGAAAGCTCAATTGTTTTCTCATAATGAAAATGAACCAGCATAAATTGGCTGGTTTTTTATTGTGTAAAGAAAAAGCATTATTTTGATATTTTATTGTCAATTTCACAAAAATACGATATAATATCTTATGTGCGCTATGCACTATCAGAAATTTGTCATAGGAAATAGGAGGAAGATTATGTCAGAATTTTTTACCCCTCTTACTATTGTAACCTATGTTCTTTGTGTCGCTTTAGGATTTTTATTGTATTTTATATTAACAAAATTAGGAATATCAAAAGCCAATGCTGATGCTACAAAGATTGTGGAAGAAGCCAATTCTAAAGCTGATAATATAGTCAAGGAAGCTATTCTTGATGCGAAAACACAAGCTTATGAATATAAGCTTGATGCTGAAAAAGAAATCAAGGAACAACGCTTAGAAGTTACTAAATTTGAAAACAAACTATTGCAAAGAGAACAAAATATTGATCGTAGAGATATTGCTTTACAAGGCAGAGAAGATGTTTTGGAGGAAAAAACTGCGCAATTAGAAAAGAAAAGTGAAGAACTAGGGAAATTAGAGGCTCAATTAAAAGATCAAATTGATGCAAAAATTACGGAATTAGAAAAAATTGCAGCAATGAGCGCTAATGAAGCAAAAGAAGAGTTATTTAAACAAGTTGAACAAAAAATGTCAAAAGAAGTCACAGCTTATATCAAGGAACAGGAAGATGAAGCAAAGTCTAAAGCTTCACTTTATGCAAAGGATATTATAGCTGCTGCCATTAATCGTTATTCACAGGAAGAAACCATCGAAAGAACGGTCAATGTTGTCGCATTACCTAGTGAAGAAATGAAGGGACGTATTATTGGACGTGAAGGGAGAAATATCAAGGCTATTGAAAATGCAACAGGCGTTGAATTAATTATTGATGATACACCTGAAGCTATTACAATTTCTTGTTTTGATCCTATTCGTCGAGAAATTGCACGTCTTTCATTGGAAACATTAATTCGTGATGGTCGTATTCAGCCAGGGCGTATTGAAGAAGTTGTTCAGAAAACGAAAAATGAGCTTTGTGAAGTCATTCAAAAAACAGGTGAAGACGCTATTTTTGAACTTGGATTATCTCGTGTTCATAAAGAAATTATTATGTTGATTGGAAAATTAAAGTATCGTACGAGCTATGGGCAAAATGCTTTACAGCATTCATTAGAGGTTGCTCATTTTGCAGGAATGATGGCTGCTGAATTAGGGTTAAATCAGCAATTAGCAAGAAGAGCCGGTCTTTTACATGATATTGGAAAAGCAGTTGACCATGAAATGGAAGGAAGCCATGTTGAATTAGGTGTTAAATTTGCTAAAAAATATGGTGAAAATGCCACTGTTATTAATGCCATTGAATCACATCATGGTGATGTCGAACCAACAAGCGTGATATCTATTTTGGTTGCTGCAGCGGATACTTTATCAGCTGCTAGACCTGGAAGCCGTAGTGAAACAATTGAAAACTATATTCAAAGACTTGAAAAACTGGAAGAAATTTCTAAAGGTTTTGATGGTGTTGATAAAGTTTATGCGATTCAGGCTGGACGTGAAATTCGTGTCATTGTGAAACCTGAACAAGTTGATGATTTGATGAGTCATCAATTGGCGAGAGATATTAAAGAAAAGATTGAAAACGAATTGACATATCCTGGTCATATTAAAGTGACAGTGATTCGTGAAGTTCGTGCAAATGAAATTGCTAAATAAAAGATAGGATATCCCTATCTTTTTTTAAGAAATAGAAAGTAGGAGAAAAAATGAATATTCTTTTTATTGGAGATGTGTTTTCTTCAATTGGTAGAGAAATGATTGAAAAATATCTGCCGCAAATTAAAGAAAAATATCAGGTTGATTTTGTGATTGCAAATGTTGAAAATGCTACACATGGAAAAGGTTTAATCAAGAAGCACTATGAAAATTTCTTGTTTCAGGGAATTTCATTGATGACAATGGGTAATCATACATTTGCTAAAAAAGAATTATTTGATTATATTGATGAAGCTGATCGATTAATTGTTCCTTATAATCAACCTAAGGCTTTGCCTGGAGTTGGAAGTCGTGAAATTCAATTTCAAGGACGTAAAATTAGAGTGACAAATTTGTTAGGAATTACTTTTATGGATGGAAAGTCACAGAATCCATTTGAGGTGATTGATGATTTACTCAAAGAAGATCAAAGTGATATTCATATTATTGATTTTCATGCTGAAGCAACAAGTGAGAAGGTGGCATTGGGATATTATTTGGATGGTCAAGTTTCTGCGGTTCTTGGAACACATACGCATGTGACAACGGCTGATGAAAAGATCTTACCACAAGGAACGGCTTATCAAAGTGATGTTGGTATGACAGGACCTTATCATAGCGTTATTGGATGTGATACAAATAGTATTATTAAACGTATGAAAACAGGAATAATGACACCATTTCAAATTGCTGAAAGCCCAGGACAGTTCCGTGCGACATTGTTAAAATTTAATGAGAAAAATCAATGCAAACAAATTCAAAGAATTTGCGTTGATCCAGATCATCCTTTATAAGCATATTTTTCCTCTTTGCTCATATATTTGAAGCAAGGAGGAATTTTTTTATGGAAATGATGAGAGTGTCTTCGTCTTCACAACCTAGTAAGGTTGCCGGAGCATTAACGAGTTTATTAAGAGAACATCACATGGTTCAAATTCAAGTTATTGGAGCTGCTGCTTTAAATCAGGCTATGAAAGCTATTGCTATTTCAAGAGGCTATATTGCACCAAGTGGATATGAGCTTTATTGTATACCTTCTTTTTATGATTTAACAATTGATAATCAGGTTGTCACATCACTGAGATTAAATGTAGAAATGAAGTGAAAATGCTTTATTTTTTTACGCAAAGTGTTATAATAGAAATGTGATAATAAGGAGGAAATATTATGGCAAAATGTAAATTATTAATGTCTACTGCTCAGGTTCAAAAATTAATTGATTTTTTTGATGGGTATGAAGATGATAAAGTGAAATGTAAATTTATAAAGAAAACTGGAATCAAAGCAGAAGTTGAATGCGAAACTGAAATGACTGCTGATGAAGCTGCTTCATATTGTAAAGGATTATTTAAGAAAACACCTGAAGGATCAATTTTATATTTCTCTATTCAACCAGACGGATTCTTTGGTTAATTGAAAATAAGGACATTGTCCTTATTTTTTTCTTTCTTATTTTTATTTATTTGGTATAATAAAGCAGAAAGTGGTGAAAAAATGAAAGATTATAGTCAATATTTTAACGGTCCTTCTTTAAAAGATGCGAAACATCGTGGGAAAGATCAAATTCATCATATCAAAGATGCTTATGAGATACCTGCAGATATGATTGGAATTGGAAAAGGACAAAAATATTTTATACAAACTTATGGTTGTCAGGCAAATGAACGTGACAGTGAAACTTTAGCTGGAATTCTTGAAAGTTTAGGCTATGAGGCAACTGATGAAATTAAGGACGCACAAGTGGTTTTATTAAATACCTGTGCTATTCGTGAAAATGCAGAAGAAAAAGTTTTTGGTAAAATCGGATATTTAAAGAAAGTGAAAAGAACGAATCCCAATATTATTTTTGGTATTTGTGGATGTATGGCACAAGAAGAAGTGGTTGTCAATAAGATCTTAGAAAAACATCCGCAAGTTGACTTAATATTTGGAACGCACAATATTCATCGTTTACCAGTCTTATTAAAACAGGCTATGCTGGAAAAAGAAATGGTTTTAGAAGTCTGGTCAAAGGAAGGCGATGTGATTGAAAACTTGCCATCTCATCGTGCTCATCCTTATAAAGCATGGGTCAATATTATGTATGGATGTAATAAATTCTGTACATATTGCATTGTTCCTTATACACGTGGTAAAGAAAGATCACGTTTAAAAGAAGAAATTATACAGGAAGTTATCGAATTAAAGGAACAAGGTTATCAGGAAATCACGTTATTAGGACAAAATGTCAATTCATATGGTAAAGATTTCCACAATGAGTATAATTTTGCTTCTTTGCTGGAAGATGTTGCTCAAACGAATATTCCTCGTATCCGTTTTACAACAAGTCATCCTTGGGATTTTAGTGATGAAATGATTGATGTGATTGCTAAATATGACAATATCATGCCAGCTATTCATTTACCAGTTCAGTCAGGAAATAGTCAGGTTTTAAAACGTATGGGAAGACGTTATAGTAGAGAAGAGTATCTACAGCTTTTTGACAAAATTAAAGCCAAGATTCCTGATTGTACAATTACAACAGATATTATTGTTGGTTTCCCTGGTGAAACAGAAGAACAATTTGAAGATACATTATCTTTATATGAATATTGTGAATATGATTTGGCGTATACGTTTATTTATTCTCCTAGAGAAGGAACACCTGCAGCAAAGATGGAAGATGATATTGATCAACATACAAAAGAACAGCGTTTATATCGTTTGAATGATTTGGTTAATGAAAAAGCTTTGAAACAAAATCAAAAATATCTCAATCAAGTTGTAGAAGTTCTGGTAGATGGAACTTCTAAGAGAGATTCACAAATGTTAACAGGATATACAAAACATCAGAAACTTATTAATTTTAAAGGTAATCCGGATCATATTGGTCAAATTGTTCCAGTGAAAGTCACTGAAGCAAAAACATGGGCTTTAAAAGGTGAGGAAATTGAATAAAGATGTCCAAGAAAAAGCAGAAGCATTAAATCAGTGGATTTTGAAACAGGAACTCATTTTGGAATATCAAAAGTATGAAAGATGTATTCAAAAGGATGAGAAATTAAAATTATTAGAAGATGAATTAAAACAATTACAACAAGATATTGTGAAAGCAAAACATTCTGGAAAAGACAGTCAAGAACTTATTCAAATATATCAGGAAAAGAAGAAAATGTTTGATGAAAATCCAATTGTTTATAATTATTTGGTTTTAAAAGATGAAGTGAATCAATTTTTAAATCAAATTCAAAATGATATTAATTTGGAATTGAAGAAAAAGAGTTGACGAAATCATTAAAAATCTATATAATTTCTACAATAAATGACAATCTAAAGAAAAGGAGAGTAATTATGGCATATTTTTTTGAAGAACCATCACATACATTTAATGAATACTTATTAGTACCTGGGTACTCTAGTGCTCAATGTCAACCTAAAAATGTAAGTTTAAAAACACCTTTAGTTAAATTTAAAAAAGGAGAAGAACCTGCATTATCTTTAAATATTCCTCTTGTATCTGCAATTATGCAATCTGTATCTAATGATACAATGGCTATTGCCTTAGCAAGAGAAGGAGGCGTTTCATTTATTTATGGTTCACAAACTGTTGAAGCTCAAGCTGAAATGGTGAGAAAAGTGAAGAACTATAAAGCTGGTTTCGTTCCAAGTGATTCTAATATTGCTCCTAATCAGACATTAAAAGACGTGATTGCTTTAAAAGAAAAAACAGGACATTCAACAATGGCAGTCACTGAAGATGGTACACAAAATGGAAAATTAGTAGGAATTGTAACAGGAAGAGATTATCGTATTTCACGTATGTCTTTAGATACAAAAGTTTCTGAATTTATGACACCATTTGAAAAATTGATTACTGCAAAAAGCGGTGTATCATTGAAAGAAGCTAATGATATTATTTGGGATAATAAATTAAATGCTTTACCAATCATTGATGATGATCAGAAATTAGAATACTTCGTATTTAGAAAAGATTATGAATCAAGAAAATCAAATCCAAATGAATTGTTAGATTCATCTAAAAGATATGTCGTGGGAGCTGGAATTAATACGAGAGATTATGCAACACGTGTTCCTGCATTAGTAGAAGCCGGAGCGGATGTTTTATGTATTGATTCAAGTGAAGGTTTCAGTGAATGGCAAAAATTAACAATAGAATGGATTAGAGAACATTATGGAGATAGTGTAAAAGTTGGAGCTGGAAATGTTGTTGATGCTGAAGGATTTAGATTCTTAGCTGACTGTGGTGCTGATTTCGTCAAAGTAGGAATCGGTGGAGGTTCTATCTGTATTACACGTGAACAAAAAGGAATTGGTAGAGGACAGGCGACTGCAACAATCGAAGTTGCAAAAGCAAGAGACGAATATTTCAAAGAAACTGGAATTTATGTTCCTATCTGTAGTGATGGGGGAATTGTCCATGACTATCATATGACATTAGCTTTAGCAATGGGATCTGATTTCATTATGTTAGGTAGATATTTCTCTCGTTTTGATGAATCACCAACAAATAAAGTGAACATCAATGGACAATATATGAAAGAATATTGGGGAGAAGGAAGTGCTCGTGCAAGAAACTGGCAACGTTATGATTTAGGTGGAGATGCAAAACTTTCTTTTGAAGAAGGTGTTGATTCTTATGTTCCATATGCTGGACCTTTAAAAGATAATGTTGGTTTGACACTGGCAAAAATCAAATCTACAATGTGCAACTGTGGCGCATTAACAATTCCTGAATTACAGGAAAAAGCGAAAATTACTCTTGTTTCTTCAACAAGTATTGTTGAAGGTGGAGCACATGATGTTGTGTTGAAAGATTCAACACCATCACATAATCAATAAAAGTGGGGCAAATACCTCGCTTTTTCTTTAATCAGTGAAAATATATGGTATAAAAATAACACCTCTTTATAAAAAATTGTGGTAATTAAGGAGATTTATCATATAGTATATGGAGGTGGGTTTATGAGTCATAATATCAGAGAGATTTATACAAAGGCCATTGTAGCAAAAGGAAAGAAGTTATCAAGAAATACTTATAATTTTTCTTTGAATCATTTCCCTGATGATGTGTTAGGATGTTGGATTACAAATCATCATTTTGAAGCGGCAATCAAAAATAAGATTCCTAAAATTGTTGGAACTTTTGATGTGCACATTTGGTATAGTTATCATGATGAAATGGATTCAATTGTAGAAAAACATCAAGTCACATATATCGATGATATGCAGGTCACAAAAAAAGAGGACCGTGAATTTGAAAGCAATGATCAGGTCAAAGGAAGATGTCTGGAAAAACCAAAATGTTTAACTGCGACACATTCTAATCAGGAAGTGACTATTGAAATCGAAAAAGAAATGCAAATAGAAATCAGTGGAGAAACATGTATTAAAGTTGAGGTTAAAGATGAGGAAGAAATCTGGGATGATTTAGAAGATATTGAAATCAATCCGCATTTTATTAAAGGATAGTGAGAAGAAGGTGCTTTAGCATCTTTTTTCATATTGAAATCTTTTCTTTATTTTGCAAAATATGATATAATGTGTAGGTTATTAAAGGAGGGATATCGTGAAGCAAAAATATTCACCAATGATGATACAATATCTAGAAATTAAAGAAGAAAATCAGGATGCCATCGTCATGTTTAGATTAGGAGATTTCTATGAAATGTTTTTTGATGATGCCATTCTTGTCTCTAAGGCTTTGAATCTGGCTTTGACAGGTAAAAATGCAGGTGTTAAGGAAAGAGTTCCTATGTGTGGGGTTCCTTATCATTCTGTGACAGGATATATTCAAAAATTAATTGATTTAGGTCATAAAGTAGCGATTGTTGAACAGTTATCAGAACCTGGAAAAAAAGGAATTGTGAAACGTGGAGTTGTTCAGATTATTACTCCGGGAACAATCATGGATTCTTCTTTAAATGAAAAAAGAAATAATTATATTGGCGCATTAGGTATTTTTGATTTTAATTATACATTAGCTTATTGTGATATCTCAACTGGAGAGTTTTATGTAGTGAATATTGATAAAAAGGATCATATTCTTAAAAATTATATTGATTCATTAGGTTTGAAAGAAATGGTTGTTGAGGATGATTGGACAATGGATGGATTGTTTATCTCACAATATAAAAATGATCAATTTAATGAAAAGTATAAAAAAATATTTGAAAATATAAAAGATTTAAAAGAAGTCAAGATTTGTTCACTTTTATTAAATTACATGTTAGAAACTCAAAAAAGAGAGTTAGAACATATTCAAAAGATTCAGGAAGTGAAAACTGATGATTATATTTATATGGATTCATATACCCAAAAGTCTTTAGAACTGATTAAAAATTTAAATAATGAAAATTATGGAAGTTTATTATGGCTGTTAGATGATACAAAATCAGCTATGGGTGGTAGAATGTTGAGACAATGGATTGAAAGACCACTTGTGAATCAGGAAAAGATTGAAAAAAGAATGGATATTATTGAAATCTTTATTGATAATTTTATTGAAAGAGAAACGATAAAAGATATTATTAATGATATTTATGATCTTGAAAAATTAGCAGGAAGAATTGCTTTTGGAAATGTGAATGCAAGAGATTTGAAATGGATTGCGTCTTCGTTAAAAGTTATACCTGAGCTTAAGCATCAGCTTTTATCATTGGATTATCCATATACTCATGAATTAGCTGACCAGCTTGTAGACTTAAATCATTTAACACAAACGATTGATCAAGCGATTGTTGATAATCCACCATTAACGCTTAAAGAAGGTGGATTGATTAAGGAAGGTTATAATCAGGAGTTGGATGAATTAAGATATATTAGAGAAAATGGGAAACAATGGTTGAGTGAATTTGAAGCCAAAGAGCGTGAAAGAACAGGAATTAAGGGTTTAAAAATTGGTTATAATCGTGTTTTTGGATATTATATTGAAGTCACAAAAAGTTATTTACCAATGATTAAAGATGAATTTGAATATACACGTAAACAAAGTATTTCTAATGCTGAACGTTTTGTTACACCTGAATTGAAAGAAATGGAAGCAAAAATATTAAGTGCTAATGATAGAATGATTGCTTTGGAATATGAAATCTTTGTTCAGATACGTGAATACATAAAGAAAGATGTGCATCTGATTCAAGATGTTGCTGCTGTGGTCGCACAGATTGATGTTTATCAGTCATTAGCTTCAAAAGCCAGTCAAAATGGTTATGTGCGACCAAAATTTAATAGTGAACATACTTTAGACATTGTGAATGGGCGCCATGCTGTGGTAGAACAAGTAATTTCTCGACAGAATTATGTACCTAATGATATTCATATGTCCCAAGATGAATCTATTCTATTGATTACAGGGCCTAATATGGGTGGGAAGTCAACATACATGCGTCAAATTGCTTTAAGTGTGATTATGGCACAAATTGGTTCTTTTGTTCCAGCAGATGAGGCCAATATGCCTGTCTTTGATCAAATCTTTACACGTATTGGTGCCAGTGATGATTTGATATCTGGACAATCAACTTTCATGGTAGAAATGCTAGAAGCAAATAATGCTTTACGCTATGCAACCAAAGATTCACTTATTATCTTTGATGAAATTGGACGAGGAACAGCAACTTTTGATGGTATGGCTATAGCACAATCTATGATAGAATATATCGCAACTTCTATTCAATGTATCACTTTGTTTTCAACCCATTATCATGAATTAACTATGATGGATGAATCTTTCCATATTCAAAATGTTCATGCTAGTGCTTCAGTAGAAAATGATCATATTGTTTTTCTCTATAAGATCAAGCCAGGACGTAGTCATCGTTCTTATGGAATTAATGTCGCTCAACTTGCTAAGCTTCCAGATGAAGTGATTCAACGTTCACAGGTTATTTTGCAGTCTTTAGAAAATAATAATATTGAAAAAGTTGTGAGTGATGTACAGGAACCACAAACAATTCAAAAAGAAAGTGCTGTGGAAAAAGCTTTAGAAAGAATTGATCCTATGTCTCTTTCTCCATTGGATGCTTTAAGTACACTTATTGAATTGAAGAAATTGTTATAAGAGGTGTTGCTATGGGAAAAATTAGACAATTAGATGATGTTCTATCCAATAAAATTGCAGCTGGAGAAGTCGTAGAAAGACCTTCCAGCGTTGTGAAAGAACTGGTTGAAAATAGCATTGATGCCAGTTCTTCAAAAATAGATATTTTTATTGAAGATGGCGGATTACAAAAGATTAAAGTTTGTGATAATGGTGAAGGTATGGAACGTGTTGATGCACGTTTGTGCTTTTCAAGACATGCCACAAGCAAAATTAAAGATGATCAGGATTTGTTTAATATTATGACTCTAGGTTTTAGAGGTGAGGCAATTCCTTCTATTGCATCGGTTAGTCGTTTTGAATTGAAAACGTCTACAGGTATGGAAGGAACTTCTATTGTTTATGAATTTGGAAAATATCAACGAGAAGATATATGTGATTTACCAAAAGGAACACAAATCACAATAACGAAACTGTTTCAAAATGTTCCTGCCAGATTAAAATATTTGAAGTCAGTCAATAGTGAGTTTGCAGCTATTCATCAATATGTAGAAAGAATGGCATTAGCTTTTCCTGCTATCGCTTTTCATCTTTATCATAATGATAAGCTGATTTTCCAAACAAATGGAAAAGGACAATTGCTGGAAGTTATTGCCAATATGTATGGAATTCCTACTGTGAAAAATATGATACCTGTTCATTTTGAAAATGATGAATTTACGATAGAAGGTTATATCAGTAAAATTGATACATCTAGAGCTTCAAAAGCCAATATTATTACCTTAGTGAATCATCGTTATGTCAAAAATGTGATGAGTATTGATGCGATTAATAATGCATATCGTGCTTATTTGGCAGATAATCGTTTTCCAATCGCTGTTATCAATATTCAGGTTGATCCTTATTTAGTGGATGTGAATGTTCATCCTTCTAAATTGGAAGTTCGTTTCTCAAAGGAATATGAACTAAGAGATTTGATTTTTAATGGTGTCAGTGAGGCTTTACAGCAAGTGAATTTAACTTATCAGGCTAAAAATAAACAAACTGAACGTGAGATATTTAAACCTCAATTGGACCAAATAGCATTGACTTTAGAGGAACCTGTTTTGGATGTACATCCATCAGTTAATCTTGATCATCAAAATACAAAAGAAAATATCATTCAAGAACCTGATGTGACATATTCTGTTCCATCGGAACATAAACATAGTGAAGAACAAGAGCATATGCAACAAACGCAAAAGATTGTTTCGGAAGTCAAACCACGATTGTTAAAAGAAAAAATTTATGCTAAGGTGCAAATTCATGGAACATATTTGATTGGTGAAAATGAAAAAGGCATGTATCTGGTCGATCAACATGCTGCACAGGAACGCATTAATTATGAATATTACAAAGAGAAATATTCTCACTTAGATTTAACGATGCAACCTTTGCTTGTGCCATTACAATTTGAATATCCAATGAGTGAATTTCTTGTTTTAGAGGAAAGAAAAAGTCTTTTGGATCAGGTTGGTATTCATTTAGAGGTTTTTGGCCAACATGGTTATATTGTGAGAAGTTTACCATTATGGATGAAGAATATTGATGAAAATGTTTTTGTTGATGAAATGATTCAGGAAGTATTACATAAAAATCATTTAGATGTTGTAGAATTGCAGGAACATGCAATTGCAACATTAAGTTGTAAGGCTTCATTAAAAGCCAATACATATCTTTCAGAGAATGATATGCAAACAATTTTTGATAATCTTATGCGTTGTGATAATCCTTATGTCTGTCCTCATGGACGACCAACAATTATTTTTTATAGCAGTTATGATCTTGAAAAATTATTTAAGAGGGTGGTTTAATGCGAAAAAGTATTTTTCATTTAGTCTTAGAATTTATTTTAGGTGGCGCTGTCATTATGATCGTTACATATATATTTCCACAAGTTTATGTTAAAGATTTTGGTGTTGCATGTTTAATTGCTATTGTTTTGGCATTATTAAATACTTTTGTAAAACCTATTTTAAGTTTTATTGCTTTCCCTGTAACATTATTATCTTTAGGATTATTTCAATTGGTCATTAATGGATTTGTTTTAGAATTGGCTGAAATGATTTTAGCACCTGATTTCTATATTCCTTCTTTTGGTTTAACAATTATTATTTCACTGATTATTTCAATATTATATAGTTTATTAGGAATAGGGAAAATCAATGAATAAAGTTCTTGTTGTGATTGGTCCAACAAGCGTTGGAAAAACAAAGATGGGTGTTGCTTTAGCAAAACATTTTAATGGGGAAGTTATCAGTGGTGATTCTATGCAAATCTATAAAGGCATGGATATAGGAACAGCTAAGGTCAAAGAATCTGAAATGGAAGGTATTAAACATCATTGTATTGATATCTTAGATCCTTTTGAAAACTATAGTGTTAAAGATTTTCAGACACAAGTGAGAAAGACTATTGAAGATATTGTCAGTAGAGGTAAGTTGCCTATTATTGTAGGAGGAACTGGACTTTACATTAAAGCGGCCTTATATGATTATGAATTCAGTGAAACTGAAGATAATCATGATGAATTTAGAAAGAAGTATAGTCATTTAAGTGATGATGGATTGTATGATTATTTAAAAACAATTGACCCTCAAAGTGCTTTAGAACTTCACCCTCATAATCGTCAACGTGTTTTAAGAGCAATTGAGATTTATGAACAAACTGGGAAAAGAAAAAGTGATATTGTTAATTCTCAACAGCATATTTGTTTATATGATGCTTATTTTATAGGATTGACGATGGATAGAACATTACTTTATCAAAGAATAAATCAACGTGTTGATTTGATGAGAGAAGAAGGGTTGGAAAAAGAGGTTGATCAATTATACCAATCTGGTTTGACAAGAGAACATCAAAGTATGAAAGCTATTGGTTATAAAGAATGGTTTGATTATTTTGAAGGTTTGATAAGTCGAGAAGATGTTTATGAAAACATCAAGAAACATTCAAGGCAATATGCCAAAAGACAATACACTTGGTTTAAAAATCAATTTCCAGTTCATTGGTATGATGTTTGTATAGAATGTTTTGATCATACTGTTCAACAAGTGATTGAAGATATTGAAGAATGAAAAAAGGAAACCGCGGTTTCCTTTTTTCATTTATTTTTTGTTTAATTCTTTGATACGACTCGTGCGACCATGCTTTAAGATACGACGATAATTTTCTGCAAGTGCCTTTTCATAGGAACTTGTCATCCAAGGAATATAAAACTGCTCTTTTTTGATAGGATCAGGAAGATATTGAATATATTCCCAAAGTTCGGGACGATTATAATCATATTTTTCATCGTCTTTTAAACCTACTGGAGAAAGTCTGAGATATGATGGGGCAGGATATGGATGCTCTTTTAAGGATTGTAATGCTGCATCAATTGCTGTTTCAGATGATTTAGATTTTGGAGATAGACAAAGATCAATAATAGCATTAGCAATTGGAATACGTGCTTCTGGGAAACCAATGATTTTAGCGGCCTGAAAAGCCATAACGGTACGCATACAGGCATTAGGATTTGCCAGTCCAATATCTTCATAAGCAGTTGTAATGACACGTCTTTCTAAGGATTCGATATCATTTGCTTCAATCAGTTTTCCTAAATAATACATGGCGCCATTAGGGTCGCTACCACGAATGGATTTTTGCAGTCCACTTAGTGTATCATAATACTGATCTTCATCTTTATCGTATTGTGCATTTGCTTTTAATATAGAATTTTGAACAAGTTCTAAAGAAATATTCGACTGAGGGGCTAATATCGTACAGACTTCCAAACAATTATAAGCATAACGGATATCACCACTACTTATTTTAGCAATGAATTCGAGAACACCTGGTTCAACTTGATATTCATTATTTAAACCCTCTTCTGCTGTCAATGCATGTTGGAGACCTTTGATAATATCTTCATGACTTAATGGTTTCACTTCTACAATTTGACAACGAGAACGAATGGCAGGATTGATAGAATGATAAGGATTCGCCGTTGTACATCCGGCAATAATCAATAAACCATTCTCTATATGAGGAAGAAGATGATCTTGCTTATCTTTATTAAGACGATGAACTTCATCAATAATCACAAAGAGTTCACCATACATTTTGGCTTCTTCTATAATAATATCCATTTCTTTTTTGTTGCCAGTTGAAGCATTAAATAAACGATAAGGAATATTGAGATCGTTTGCCAATGCTGAAGCAAGAGTTGTTTTGCCACATCCGGGTGGACCATAAAGAATAGTGGACATTGGATGATTCTTTTTAACGAATTGAGAAAATAGCGCATTTTCTCCAATAATATGTTTTTGTCCAAGGACATTTTTTAAAGTTTTTGGTCGCATGCGATATGCTAGTGTTGTTGCCATAAAATCTTTCCTTTTTCTTTGAATTTGATATAATGATTATATCATTTTTATAAAAATAAGGATAGGTGAAAATAATGAAACTTGTTATACAAAGAGTTATTGAAAGTCAAGTAACAATTGATGGTCAAGTCAAAGGAAAAATTCAAAAAGGTTTTATGGTTCTCGTGGGCTTTTGTGAAGGAGATACAAAAGAGATTGTTGATAAGATGGTGGATAAAATGATTGGTTTGCGTATTTTTGAAGATGAGAATGGAAAAATGAATCTTTCTTTGGAAGATGTGAAAGGAAGTTTATTATCAATATCACAATTTACTTTATATGCTGATTGTAAAAAAGGAAGAAGACCAAGCTTTATCAAAGCAGCAAAACCAGATGTTGCTATACCATTATATGATTATTTTAATCAAAGAATCATTAGCAAAGGCATTTCTTTAGAAACAGGCGTTTTTGGTGCTGATATGAAAGTTTCACTTATAAATGATGGGCCAGTGACAATTATATTGGATAGTCAAGAGATATGTTCATAATAAATGAAAAAAATTTAAAAAATGGGTAAAGGAAAAAGTGTAGTTATAATGGGGTTTTTTTAAGATGAAGAAAGAAGAAGAAC
>NZ_JBVAYN010000023.1:0-36076 GCF_055420065.1 Massilimicrobiota sp. mt181 | reverse complement strand
TAATTGTTTATAGATGTAAGGAGGTTACCTCATGGGATATGGTGAAAAAGTAAAAAAATGGTTTTTTGAAGAAGAAGATGAAGATGACGTTTATGAAAATGAAGAAATAGATGGAGAAGAAGAGAATGTAAAATCAACAAGTTTATTTGAGAAAGCCAAATCATCAAAAACAAGTGATGCTGTTAAGGCTTTAAGTGCAAATAAAGATAGTCATTTGATTTTATTTGAACCACGTGCATATAGTGAAACACAGGAGATTGCTATTTATTTGAAACAAAAAAGAGCTGCTGTTGTGAATTTACATCGCTTGCAAAAAGAACAATCTAAACGTGTTATTGATTTTCTAAGTGGTGTTATTTTCGCTATTGAAGGAGATATTCAACAGATTGGTCCTAAAATTTTCTTATGTACACCAAAAAATATTGGTGTTTCTGGTAATATTACTATGGATGAATCTGAAATGGATGAATAAAATAAGTATTAGCAAGGAAGTTGCTAATACTTTCTTTTTGAATGATGTTAGAACATTTTAAAGGCGACGAGGCTTTTGTTAAGAAAATTTTAGATTACCAATTTCAAGCTCTTCATCATCAAAGGATGATTTTAACTCCATTTTATAATCCTCATGAACAGGAGATTGTCAGAAGTGTGATTGGAAAAGAGCTTGTTGTCAAGAGTTTTGGTGGTTTTGTTCATGCTGAAAATCAACGCATGATTATCTGTCCAGACTTTTATGAGATTCAATCAGATGATTTTCAAATTCAACTCATTGAAATTTTGTATAATCAGCAATTTGGAAAAATTAAACATAAAGATATTTTAGGAGCATTAATGAATTTAGGTATCAAAAGAGAATGTATTGGTGATATTTATGATGGTGAACGTTTTTTCTTTGCCTGTACTTTGCAAACTTTTCCTTATATTAAACAATCTTTAAAACAGATTAAAAAATCAAAAGTTCATCTTAAGGAATGTCATGAGGAAATAGAAATTGTACATGAATATATCTCTAAATCTTTCATTTTATCAAGTATGCGTCTCGATAAAGTTGTTTCAGCAATGTTTAAAGTTTCTCGACAATCAGCCAGTGAGGCTATTCGTAGTGGTCATGTGAAAGTCAATTATAAAATTGTTGAAGAAGTCAGTTATTTGTGTCATAATAATGATATGGTATCTTTTAAACATCATGGTCGTGTCAAACTTATAGATGAAAATAAGCAAACACGACAAGGTAATTATGTTGTTTCTGGATACTTTTATAAGTGAGGTGGATGGATTGGAACAATTTGATAAACAATTTCGTGGTTATAATATTGAGGAAGTTAACAAGCGTATCAATGAATTGAAACAGGAAATTGAAAAACAAAAAAAGACGATTCAGTCAATGGAAGAAGAAATGACGGAATTAAAAGAACAAAACACTTTACTTACAAAACAAATTTCTGTTCATGAGAAAACTAATGAAGAGATTGCGAGACTTGCTTTAAAGGAAGCTAGTGAATTAATTGAAAAGGCTAAAAGAAATGCCAATATGATTCTCAAAGAATCTATGGAATATGTTCGTGGTTTGTCAAAAGATATGGATACGTTTAAGCAAGAAGCTATTGATTTTAGAACAAATGTTGTAAAAATGAGCAAAGAAATGCTAGAAACTATTGACAAATCAGAAATTTTCAGTTTAATTAAAGAAGAACAAGAAAACAAATACAATGACAAGGACAGTTTATAAGTAAAGCTTAAAGAGAGTTTGCGGTTGGTGAAAGCAAATAAGTGGAACTTATAATGAATCGACCTGAGAGTAGCTTATTTGAACGAAAGTAGAATAAGACGTACATCGCGTTAAGATGTTAAGTGCATATCTTAGTGAAGATATGAATAAAGGTGGTACCGCGTCATCACGTCCTTTAACAGGACGTTTTTTTATTTGAGAAAGGAAGGAAGACAATGAATTATAAAGACACATTATTAATGCCTAAAACAGATTTTGAAATGCGTGGAAATCTTCCTAAAAAGGAACCAGGTTATGTTCAAAGATGGCAAGACACTCATATGTATGAAAAGGTTATAGAACAAAATCAGGGACATGATGATTTTGTTTTCCATGATGGACCACCATATGCTAATGGAAATATGCATACTGGACATATGTTAAACAAAATTATTAAAGATGTGATTTGTCGTTATAAAAACATGCAGGGATTATATACACCATATATTCCTGGATGGGATACACATGGATTACCAATTGAAAATGCTATTCAAAAATTAGGAGTCAATCGTAAAGAATTAAGTACTGCTGAATTTAGAAAAAAATGTTATGAATACGCATTAAAACAAGTTGAAATTCAAAAAGAACAATGTATTCGTGTTGGAACATTTGCTGATTATGATCATCCATATTTAACTTTATTACCAGAATTTGAAGCCAATCAAATTGATGTTTTTGCCAAAATGGCTATGGATGGGTTGATTTATAAAGGATTAAAACCTGTGTATTGGTCACCATCAAGTGAATCCGCTTTAGCAGAAGCAGAAGTTGAATACCATGATGTGAAAAGTCCAACTATCTATGTGAAATTCCCTGTTAAAGATGGAAAAGGTATTTTAGATACTGATACAAGTTTTGTGATTTGGACAACAACACCTTGGACAATTCCAGCAAACCTTGCAATCTGTTTAAATGCTGATTATACCTATGCACTTGTTCAAAGTGAAAAAGGAAAATTAATTGTTTTAGAAGAACTTGTTGATTCTTTATGGGAAAAATTTGAATTAAAAGAAAAACAAATTTTAAAAACATTTAAAGGACAAGAATTAGAAATGATTACTTGTCAGCATCCATTATATGATCGTGAATCATTAGTTATTTTAGGAGACCACGTGACTGCTGAAGCAGGTACTGGATGCGTTCATACTGCTCCTGGATTTGGTATGGATGACTTTATTGTTGGTCAAAAATATGGTTTAGATATTTATTGTAATGTTGATGAACATGGTTGTATGATGGAAGACTGTGGTGAATGGTTAGCGGGTCAATATGTTGATGATGCAAATAAAACAGTGACTTTAAAACTTGATGAATTAGGAGTACTTTTAAAACTTGAATTCATTACACATAGTTATCCTCATGACTGGCGTACAAAAAAACCAATTATCTTTAGAGCAACTGACCAATGGTTCTGTTCAATTGATAAGATTAGAGAAAAATTATTAGATGAAATTGATCATGTTGAATGGTTAAATGAATGGGGTCATATCAGAATCTACAATATGATTAAAGATCGTGGTGACTGGTGTATTTCTCGTCAAAGAAGCTGGGGAGTTCCAATTCCTATTATTTATTGTGAAGATGGGACACCAATTATGGAAGAAGAAGTTTTCAAACATATCTCTGAGTTATTTAGACAATATGGTTCTAATATTTGGTTTGAAAAAGATGAAAAATTCTTATTACCTGAAGGATATACGAATGAACATTCACCAAATGGTATCTTTAAGAAAGAAAAAGATATTATGGATGTGTGGTTTGATTCAGGATCTTCACATACAGGATGCATGAGAGAAAGAGGATATCGTTATCCAGTTGATTTATACTTTGAAGGTAGTGATCAATATCGTGGATGGTTCAACTCATCATTAATCATTGGAACTGCTGTTTATGGTCAAGCCCCTTATAAAACAGTTTTATCTCATGGATTTGTATTAGATGGTAAAGGAAATAAAATGTCTAAATCATTAGGCAATACTGTTGATCCAATTAAACTTGTGAATCAATATGGTGCTGATATTTTAAGATTATGGGCAACTTCAGTTGCATATCAATCTGATGTACGTATTTCTAATGATATTATGAAACAAATTGCTGAAAATTATCGTAAAATTAGAAATACAATGCGTTTTGTTTTGGGAAATCTTTCTGATTTTAAAGCAAGTGATTTGGTCGAAATCTCAAAACTTGAAGGTGTTGATCAATATATGCTTGTTGAATTAAATCAGTTAATGAAAGGTTATGAAGAAGCCTTTAATCAATATGATTTTGCTGAAGCAAATCAGTTAATTTTAAATTGCTTTACAAATACTTTAAGTGCTTTCTATATGGACTTTACAAAAGATATTCTTTATATTGAAAAAGCAGACAGCTTAAGAAGAAGACAAGTTCAAACAGTATTATATTATTATGCAAAAACAATGATGAAATTATTATCACCAATTCTTGTCTTTACAAGTGAAGAATTGCATGATCATTTCCATTGTGATGATGATAAAGCTGAATCTATTTTCTTAGAAGCAAAACCAGAATTACTTCCAGTAGAAAATGAAGAAGCTATTAAAGAATATTACGATCGTTTCTTGCTGTTAAGAAAAGATGTCTTAAAATCATTAGAAGAATTAAGAAATGCTAAAGAAATTAAATCAAATATGGAAGCAAAAGTGACAATTTGCTTAAAAGATCCATATCAGGATATGAGTCAATTGGCTGATGTTTTAAAACAATTATTTATTGTTGCGAAAGTTCAGATAGTCAATGATTCTACAAATCTTGAAGAATATGAGACAGCTTATATTCATAGTGAAAAATTCAATGGTGTTCAATGTCCAAGATGCTGGAATTATTTTGAAGAATCAGAAATGGAAGGCGAATTGTGTCCTCGTTGTCATGATGTCATCCATGGATAAATAATAAATGGTACGTATCGTACCATTTATTTTTGAAAGGAGATAGTATGAGTCAAAGCTTTAAAGGTGGAATTTTATTATTGATTGCGGCTCTTATATGGGGAAGTTCTTTTATTGTTATGAAGAGTGCTGTTGATTTTTTAACACCTGCAGTCTTGTTATTATTGAGATTTTCTTTAGCTGCCTTATTATTGTCTATGATTTTTTGGCGTCATTTAAAAACATTAAACATTCAACAAATCAAAGGTGGATTATTAACAGGTTGCTGTTTGTTTGGAGCATATTATGTACAGACATGGGGCTTGAATTATACAACACCTGGGAAGAATGCTTTTTTAACAGCGGTTTATTGTGCTATTGTTCCATTTTTAATTTGGATTTTTTATCATAAAAGACCTGATATTTATAATTTCATGGCTGCATTTATATGTGTCATAGGTATTGGGTGTGTTTCGTTGGATGGAAATTTAGCTATGAATATTGGAGATTTGTTAACATTATGTGGTGGTGTCTTATACGCTTTACACATTTTATTGATTAAAAGATTTTCTAATGGAATTAATGGTGGAGCTTTTACGTCATTACAATTTATCGGTGGAACCTGTGCAGCTTTGCTTGTTGCTGTATTGAGTGAAGATTTGACTTTAATTACAAAAATTGAACCATCTATTTATTTACAGATTCTTTATTTGGTTTTCTTTGCGACAGCACTGACAATGTTTTGTCAGACAACTGGACAAAAATATACAAGTGAATGTAATGCATCATTGATTTTATCTTTGGAATCCGTTTTTGGTGTCGCCTTTTCAATTGCGTTTTATGGAGAAGTTTTAACTCCTAAAATTCTGATAGGATTTATTCTTATTTTTGTTGCTGTTGTGATTTCTGAAACGAAGCTTTCATTTTTAAGGAAAGGGGGATCTCAATGAAAAAATTAATAAGTTTAATTGTCCTGGTGATGCTCTTTTTTCAAATCACGCCTGTCAGCGCTAGTGAAAATTTAAATGTGTCTCTTCACTCTCAATATGCTTATTTATATGATCAACAGACAAATATTGTTTATCTTGATCAAAGAAGCCAAGAAAGAATTTATCCTGCCAGTATGACCAAAATTCTGACTGTCAGTCTTGCTTTAGAAAAGATTGATGATATTCATCAAGAAGTTCAGATAGAGCAAGTGGATTTGGATGGATTATTAGAACAAGGGGCATCAGTAGCTGGATTCTATGTAGGAGAACGAGTTACATATGAGGATTTGCTTTATGGAGCTTTATTGCCTTCAGGTGCTGATGCCTGCAACGCTTTAGCACGTTTGACTTATGGATCAACTGATCAGCTTGTTGAAGCTATGAATCAACTTGTTACGCGTCTGCATTTGAATGATTCACATTTTATGAATGTTACTGGACTTCATGATGAACAACATTATACGACACCTTATGATATGGCTATGATCCTTCATCATGCTTTACAAAATGATGCTTTTGAAGATGTTTTCAATGCACGTGTTTATACAAGCTCTAGAGGCAATCATACATGGGCCTCTTCTTTACAAAGAGGAAAAAATGCTTATGGATTAGATATTTCACAGATTGATGGCGCAAAAAGTGGTTTTACTGATGAAGCTCAATTAACTTTAGCAAGTACCATGACAATTGATGAGCACCAATTCATTTTAGTGACTGCCTATGCACAAGGACAATATACACAAAACCACGTCAGAGATGCGATTGCTGTCTGTCAATATTTACATAACAACTACCATCAGGTTATTCTTTATAAAAAAGATGAAGAAATGGCAGATTATTGGATTTTACAATCCTTTGATTTCCGTTATCAGTATTGTGCACCTGAGGAAATATCCGTTATTGTAAATAAAGATATATCAGAAAATGATCTGGTTTATCAAATAGATACACCAACATTCCTTGTTGCCCCTATGGAGGCAGGAGAAAAAATAGGTACTCTATCTATTTACAACCAAGATCAGCTTGTATATTCATATGATATGATATTATTAACAGACATTTCTTCAACATTAATGGAAAGAATCTTATATTATGGATTGATTTTTCTTGTTGTAGGGGGATGTATAGCAGTTATCATTGTTTTTAAAAAAAGACATAAAAAATAACAAAAGGCTGAACGAATGATTGAACTTTATTTCATCATAGTCACTCGTTTCAGCCTTTTATTTATTTTCTTTTAAATCAATAATACGATCAATACCATATCCAACAAATCGACCTATAAAAATAATAATAACACCGACAATAGGTAAAACAGGATTTGAATTGGTAACCAGATACCAGATAATACATAAAAAACCTATAACATAACCAATAAATGTTAAAATATTTGTATACTTAGTTGATCTTGAATCTTCCATAAATTCACCTCATTTAACATAAAGTTATTATAACATCTTTCAATATTTTTTCAATACTGTTATAATGTTGAAGGGGGGTTATATGAAAAAAGGTTGTCTTTTTGATTTAGATGGTACATTGGTCAATTCTATTAAAGATTTGGCCTTATCAACGAATAAAGTTTTAGAATTGCATCATTTACCAACATATGATATTTCAGAGTATAATATGTTTGTTGGAAATGGAGTGAAAAAATTGATGGAACGTGCATTGGGACAAGAACATATTGATATGTTAGATGTGTGTTTAAATGATTTTCATAAAATCTATCGAGAACATTGTCTTGATTATACAGTTCCTTATGATGGTATAAAAGAATTGATTGATTTTTTGAAAGAACATCATATTCAAATGTCTGTTGTGACAAACAAACCACATACTTTAGCTATTCAAATTGTTGAGGCTTTATTTCCAGATACATTTACTGCTGTTTATGGTCAACAGGATTTATATCCTATTAAACCAGATCCACAATCTAGCTATATGGCATTAATGGCTATGAAATTAGATAAAAAAGATTGTTTTTTTATTGGAGATAGTCAGGTAGATATTGATACAGGATACTTTGCAGGGATTGAATCTATCGGTGTAACATGGGGATTTCGAGGACGACAGGAACTTGAAGAAGCAGGAGCTGATCATATTGTTGAAAATCCCCAAGAAATTAAGGAGTTTTTTCAAAAATGAAAATAGGTGTCAGTCAATGTCTATTAGGTGTTCATTGTACATATAATGGAAAAAGCCATCCTGTTGACGTCATGATCAAAATGAATCAGGATCATTTGATTGTTCCAGTATGTCCAGAGGTCTTAGGTGGACTTACTATTCCACGTGATCCAGCAGAAATTCAGTCAGTGAATCCATTAAAAGTGGAAACCTGCTTTCATCAGGATGTGACAGAAGAATATGTAAAAGGTGCTCAAAGAGCTTTGGAAATATTTCAGGAAAATCATATTGAAGTGGCTTTATTGAAGTTTAGAAGTCCAAGCTGTGGTTGTGATGGTGTCTATGATGGGACATTTCAACATAAACTTATTCATGGCCAAGGTGTATTTGCTAAAATGTGCCATGAATGTGGAATACAGTTATTTCATGAAAATCAGATTGAAGAATTCTTAAAATATATAGGAAAGGAAGATGATTATGGGACATATTTTAAAGATTCAACCAGTATTTAAAGAAATGATTTGGGGTGGTCATAAGCTGAGAGATGTTTATGGCTATGATATTCCAAGTGATCACACAGGAGAATGTTGGGCTATTTCTGGTCATAAAAACGGTGACTGTGAAATTGCTGATGGAGAATATCAAGGAAAAACAGTATCATGGTTATGGCAAAATCATAAAGAACTTTTTGGAAATGCTCAAGGAGATCAGTTTCCTCTATTAGTTAAAATTATTGATGCGAAAGATGATTTATCTGTACAGGTTCATCCTAATGATGAATATGCAGCTAAACATGAAAATTCATTAGGTAAGACAGAATGCTGGTATGTTTTACAGGCTGATGAAGGAACAAAGATGGTAATGGGACATCATGCAAAAACAAAAGAAGAATTCATCAAAGCTATTGAAAATGATGATTATGATCATTTATTAAATTCTTTTGAAATTAATAAAGGAGATTTCTTCTATATTCCATCTGGAACTTTGCATGCCATTTGCAGTGGATCATTGATATATGAAGCACAACAATCTTCTGATATTACATATCGTGTTTATGACTATCATCGTAAAGATAAAGATGGAAATGAAAGACAATTACATGTTCAACAATCTATTGATGTCACAAATGTTCCAGCTGATTTAGAAACAAATAAATTATTTACAAATAGTCATTTGGATCATGGTTCAAAAACAAGATATGTTGAAAGTGAATTCTTTACAGTAGATTGTTATCGTATAAATGGTGAAAACATCATTACTAATGATAAACCTTTCCAGCTTGTAAGTATCCTTGAAGGAGAAGGAACACTAGAAGGTATGGAAGTGAAAAAAGGAGATCATTTCATCGTTTGTAGTGATCAGGAAAATGTCACTTATGATGGTGTTATGACATTTATGATAACAACTCTATAAAATATATAAAGCAGATAAATAAACATCTGTTTTTCATTTTTTCAAAACTATGGCATAATAAAGACGAAAAGAGGGAGAAAGATGAAAGATATATATCAAGAAGCATTAGAACTACACGAACGTGCCAAAGGAAAATTAGAAGTTCAATTGAAAGTGCCATTAAATGAAAGTCATGATTTATCTTTGGCTTATACGCCAGGTGTTGCTCAGCCATGTCGTGAAATTGCTAAAAATAAAGATGATGTTTATAAATATACATGGAAACAAAATAGTGTTGCTGTTGTTAGTGATGGAACCGCTGTTTTAGGGTTAGGGGACATTGGTCCTGAAGCAGCAATGCCTGTTATGGAAGGGAAGGCTGTTTTGTTTAAAAAGTTTGGTCATATTGATGCCGTACCAATCTGTTTGGATACCAAAGATCCACAAGAAATTATTCGCATTGTCAAAGCTATTGCGCCAACATTTGGTGGTATTAATCTTGAAGATATTAGTGCCCCACGTTGTGTTGAAATTGAAAGAACTTTAATCAATGAATTAGACATTCCTGTTTTCCATGATGATCAGCATGGAACTGCTATTGTTGTGACTGCAGGATTGTTGAATGCTTTAAAAGTCGTTCATAAGAACATAGAAGATATTACGGTTGTTGTAAGTGGAACAGGAGCAGCAGGAAGCTCTATTATTAAAATGATTCATGCTTTAGGTGTTAAAGAAATCTATGGCTTTAATATCAATGGAATAGTAACAACAGAGGATTATGATCAATATGATTTTCTAACTCAGGAATTAACGCAGATTACAAATTCTCAGGCTAAACGTATGACAATGGCAGAAGCAATGAAAGAAGCGGATGTGTTCATCGGCGTATCAGCTCCAGGTGTTTTAACACAGGATATGGTGAAAAGTATGAAAGAGAATCCAATTGTCTTTGCTATGGCGAATCCTGAACCAGAAATTCCTTATCAGGATGCTATTGATGCCGGTGTTGCAGTGATGGGAACTGGACGTTCTGATTATCCAAATCAGATTAATAATGTCTTGGCTTTTCCAGGGTTATTTAGAGGAGCATTAGATGTGAGAGCAAAAAAAATCAGTGAAGGTATGAAATTAGCGGCAGCATATGGTTTAGCATCACTCGTCAATGATGATGAATTATCTCCAACATATATTATTCCTCAGGCTTTAGATCCACGAGTTGCAGAAGCGGTAGCCAAAGCAGTAAGTCAAAAAGCAATAGAAGAAGGTTTGGCTCGATAGTATATTCATAAAATTCCTTTTATATCATTTATAAAAGGAATTTATTTTTTTATTAATATCAAGGTACCTTGATATTAAAATTTGAGTATGATAAAATAAATTATAAAAGGATGGGATTATTGTGGAAAAGCAAGAGCAAATCAATATTGATGATTCAATCATTATGCAACTAAGAGATATTAATCATATTATGAGAGCGCTATATGAAGGTAAAGGTAGTCAAAAGAGGATTTTAATTATTTTATATGAACATCAAGGAACTATGACACAAAAAGAATTAACAAAACAATTGAACATTCAACCTGGATCTGTCAGTGAAGTTATTGCAAAATTAGAACATAATGGTTTTATTATACGAAAACCGAGTCAGATTGATGGAAGAACTATGAGTATTGAATTGACACAAGAAGGAATGGTTGTAGCTTATGAAGCGAAAAAACAGAGACAGAAACGACATCAGGAGATGTTTTCTTGTCTAACCCAATCGCAAAAGGAGGAATTCATAAGCTTGTTAGAGATTATTAATTGTGACTGGAAAAAGAAATATTCAAATGCAAAAAAGTGAGATAAATATGTGGAAATATATAAGAAGATATTTTCCTTTTGCGATACTTGCTGGGCTATTTATGATTGGTGAGGTTTCCATGGATTTGATTCAGCCAGGATATATGAGCCAAATTGTTGATGAAGGCATTTTAGGCATACATAATGGTGGCGTTAGTGATTTAATGCTTATATGGCATTTAGGTATACAAATGATTTTACTAGTTATAATAGGAGGATTATGTGGTTCTTTAAATAATGTCTTTGTTCATTTTTCTGGACAGAACATTGGAAATGAGATAAGAAAAGATTGTTTTCGACATATTATGAATGATTCATTTCAACAGATTGATGAATTTGGGACGGGTTCTTTGGTCACGAGAGTAACAAATGATATTACACAAGTTCAAAATTTTGTATCACAATTTGTGAGAGGAATGATTAGGACATCTCTTCTTATGTTTGGAAGTATTTTTTGCATGTATCAGTTGAACCACCAATTTGGTATCATCGTTTTGTGTGCTTTTCCTCTTATTGTTGGCTGTTTAATCTTTTTCATGGTAAAAGCCAATCCCTTTTTTACAAGATTACAAAAACAGCTAGATGAATTGAATGAAATGATGCAGGAAGATTTAACAGGTATACGTGTTATTAAAGCATTTGTCAAAGAAATATATGAGAAAAAACGTTTTCAAGAAAAGAATAATCAACTTACAAAAATTCAATTGCATATTTTGATTGTTTTTGCTTTTATGAATCCCATTATGAATGCATTAATGTATATTGTCGTAGCACTTATTTTTGTAGTTGGTTCAATTGAAGTCAATCAAGGATTAGCAACTCCAGGTGCTATTATGGCTGCTATGACTTATACAACGCAACTATTAAATGGAATATTAATGCTTATTATGTTATTTCAAAAGGCCTTGCTTCATGGAAACGATTGAAAGAAATATTAGAAAGTGATCCAGAGTTAAAAGATGGAGATGATCATCAAACAATTGGTTATGGTGATATTGAATTTCAAGATGTTAGTTTTGCATATCCTGGCAGTCAGAGCAATGTATTGGAACACATATCTTTTCAAGTACATCAAGGTGAAACAATTGGTATTATGGGAGCAACTGGAAGTGGGAAATCAACTTTAGTTCATCTTATTCCTCGATTTTATGATGTTCAGAAAGGAGCAATTTATATTGATGGAAAAAATGTGAAAGACTACTCACAAAAGTATTTAAGAGAAAAAATAGCTATTGTTTTACAAAAAAGTGAAATATTTAGTATGTCTATAAAAGACAATATTTTATGGGGCGATGCTAAAGCGAGTGATGATAGGGTTTGTGAAGCAGCACAAATTGCTCAAATTGATGATTACATATCTTCGATGCCTGATGGGTATGAGACTTTTGTAGAAGAACAAGGAGCCAGTTTGTCGGGTGGCCAAAAACAGCGTCTTTCTATTGCACGAGCTATTTTAAAATCGCCTGAAATATTGATATTTGATGATTCAACAAGTGCTTTAGATTTGAAAACAGAAGCACAACTTTATGAATCTATACAGAAGATATACCCTCAAACTACAAAATTGATAGTAGCACAAAGAATTGCTTCTATTCGTTATGCAGATCGAATCATTGTCTTAGATAATGGACATATTATAGCAATGGGTTCACATGATGAATTAATGAAAACTTGTCAGATATATCAGGATATCTATTATTCACAATTAGGAGAGAAGGAAAAAGTTTATTTCTGAAAATCAAAAAATAATAGAAAAAAATATTCCTGGAATGAATAGACATGAACGTTTTCAGTTAACAGAGCATGCTGAAAATTTTCATGAAACTATGAAAAGAATAATTGCCTATTTTATTAAGGAAAAGAAGAGAGTGTTCATTATGTTTGTAGTTGTTTTCTTGGGAACGCTATGTGGTATTTATGCGCCCAGTTTACAAAGTGAAGCTATTGATATGATTGCGGGAACACGAGATGGTTATTTGATAATAACAGTTTGTTTTATGCTTTTTATTTATTTGCTTTATAGTGTCAGTCAATTATTACAAGGGATTTTGAGTGCGCAACTCAGTCAAAGTATTGTTTGCCAGATGCGAGAAGAATTGTTTCATAAAATAATAGATTTACCTCTTCAATATATAGATACACATGCGAATGGTGATATCATGAGTCGTATGACAAATGATATTGAAAATATTTCTACAACAATTTCTCAATCATTACCTTCATTTTTTTCTGGTATCTTGACAATTATAGGAACTGTCATCATTATGATTTGTTATTGTTGGCAATTGGCTTTGCTAAGTTGTTTAACAGTTATTTTAACTCTTTTAACGACAAAATTCATATCTCAAAAAGTCCGTCATTTTTCTCGTAAACGACAATCACTGTTAGGGAAACTCAATAGTACTGTTGAAGAAATGATTGTGGGGTATCATACAGTTGTTGCATATAATCATCAGGATGAAGTTATTGATTCTTTTTGTGAAACAGCTGATGCCTTGATAAAAGAGGGAATTAAGACTGATGTATATAGTGGTGTTATGGGACCAATCATGAACTGTATTGGAAATATTGGATTTGTCATTATTGCAGTTTTTGGTGGTTACTTTTCATTGCATGGATATATATCTATAGGTGTTATTTCTGCTTTTATTGTTTATGCGAAACAATTCAGTCGACCTATTAATGAAATTGCTCAAATTTATGGTCAATTACAAACGGCTATTGCCTGTGCAGAGCGTGTTTTTACAATTCTTGATGAAGAGAATGAAGATAAAGAGGGTTGTGAAATGATGGATAGTCAAGACATGACAATAGTATTTCAGAATGTCAGCTTTTCTTATGATAAAAAACATCCTGTTATTCAAAATTTTAATTTGACTATACCATCTGGTAATAAAGTTGCATTTGTTGGAGCAACAGGAAGTGGAAAAACAACACTTGTGAATCTTTTAATACGATTTTATGATGTGGATAGTGGTCATATTTTAATCAATGGACAGGATATTTCCCAAATATCACGTGATAGTTTAAGAAAGAAAATGGCCATTGTTTTACAAGAAACGGCTTTATTCTCTAATACCATTGAATATAATCTCACATATGGACAAAAAGATTCGTTACAAGAAGATATTCAAAAAGCTATTCAATTAAGTCATTGTCAAGATTTCATACAACAATTGCCTTTTGGTTTACAAACCCAATTGGTAAGAGCAGGGGATAATTTGAGTCAGGGACAAAGACAACTATTGACAATTGCACGTACTTTCATTGCTAATCCTCAAATTCTCATATTAGATGAAGCAACATCCAATGTTGATACAAGAACAGAAATGAAGATTCAAGATGCAATGTATCAGATTATGCAGAATAGGACCAGTGTGATTATAGCTCATCGTCTTTCAACTATTAGAAATGCAGATTTCATTGTTGTTTTAAATCAAGGGCAAATTGTTGAAAGTGGTAGTCATGATGAATTGTTATCAAAAAAAGGAAAATATTATGAACTATATCAAACTCAGTATGCAGGATTTCAAATATAGAAGGAGGTGAAATCAATGTCAGAAGCGATAAAAATTTGTCCTATTTGTCCTAGGGGCTGTCATTTATCTAAACCTGCGTGTTCAAGAGGTCAAGAATATGCAAAAACGGGACAGCTTCCATCTGGTCATGAATCAAAAAGAAAGCAACGTCTTTCTTTTGAAAAAAAAGAAGAGCAGTTAATAATGAAATATTTACATCATGCTGTTGGAGCAGTAGATTATGGTGGCATAACTCAGGAACAGGCTAAAGACATGTTTTCTGTTCTTAGTGAAGAAGAAACTCTTTATTTGGCAGAACTATTAGAAAAGTTATCTGATTATTGGATACAGATTGCTCCCAAGAGACCATCTCATCATAACAAAGGATAAATAAAGTGAAAAAAGAGAATGTATATTATATGTTTCTTAACTTCAATCAAGCAAGACATATCAAATACATTCTCGTTTTTTATAGATTATATAATAATTCTTTGTACTTTTTTATAAAAAACCAGAAGTAGATGAATAATATCTATCTTCTGGTTTCATCATAAGAATGATGTTTATATTGAAATATTATTTATTTACCAATTAATACATTCCACCAGCATTCATTGGAGCAGGTGCAGGGTTATCTTCTTTAATTGGTGCAACTCCAGCTTCTGTAGTAATAAATAAAGCAGAGATACTAGCAGCATTTAATAAAGCACTACGTGTAACTTTTGTTGGGTCAATAATACCTTTATCAAACATTGATACCCATTCACCATCTTTAGCATCAAATCCTTGACCATCAGCAACTTTCATTTGTTGTTCAACAATTTCATCACTATTGTATCCAGCATTTTCAGCAATTTGTCCCATTGGAGCAAGCAATGCATCTAAGACAACTTTAATACCTTTTTGTTTATCAACATTGCTATCTTTTAATTGATCTTTTAAGGCAACATAAGCATTAACTAATGTAACGCCACCACCCATAACGATACCTTCGCTAACAGCAGCTTTTGTAGCATTTAAAGCATCTTCAATTCTTAATTTCTTTTCTTTTAATTCAGATTCAGTAGCTCCACCAACTTTAATAATAGCAACACCATTACTTAATTTACCTAATCTTTCAGCATAATTCTTTTTATCATAATCACTCTTAGAATTATTCATTTGTTCAGTGATTTCTTTAATACGTTGATCAATAGCAGCTTTATCACCACTACCACCAATCATAGTTGTATGATCTTTTGTAATATGAACTTTTTTAGCTGAACCTAAATCAGACATTTGCATATCTTTTAAGTTCATATTTAAATCTTTACTGTAGAATGTTGCATGAGTTAAAATTGCAATATCTTGTAAGATTTCTTTTTGGTTATCACCAAAACCAGGAGCTTTTGTTGCAACAACATTAAATGTACCTCTTAATTTATTAACAACTAATGTTGAAGTGACTTCTTGTTCGAAATCATCAGCAATTAATAATAGTGGTTTATTAGATTGCATCACTTGTTCTAGAATTGGTAAGATTTCTTGAACAGTATTGATTTTTTGATCAGTAACCATGATTAATGGATTATCTAAATCAACAGTCATTTTTTCTCTATCAGAAACCATGTATGGAGAAACATAGCCTTTATCATATTGCATACCTTCAGCAACTTCTAATTCAGTATCAAAACTATTTGATTCATCAACACTGATAACTCCATCTCTACCAACTTTTTCCATAGCTTGAGCAATATATTGACCAATTTCTTTATCACCAGAAGAAATTGTTGCAACACTTTCAATATCATTGCTTGTTTCTACTTTATGAGATTTATCTAAGATATATTTTGCAACTTCTTTGCTTGCGTAATCAATACCTTCACGCATTAAGACAGGATTAGCACCTTTTTCAACAGCTTTTAATCCATTTTGAATCATGCTTTGAGCTAAAATTGTAGCAGTTGTTGTTCCGTCACCAGCAACATCATTTGTTTTATTTGCGACTTCATAAACCAATTTAGCACCCATGTTTTCAAAAGCATCTTCTAATTCAATTTCTTTAGCGATAGATACACCATCATTTGTAATTAAAGGTGAACCATAACCTTTATCTAATACAACATTACGTCCTTTAGGACCAATTGTCACTTTAACAGCATCTGCAAGTGTGTTGACACCATTTAACATAGCATCTCTAACATCTTTAGAAAAACGAATTTCTTTACTCATTTTTATTCCTCCTATTCAACAATAGCTAAAATATCTTCTTCTTCTAAAATCATATACTCATCATCATTATCTTTAAATTTTGTTCCTGAATATTCTTTAAAGATAACAGTCATTCCTTCTTTTAAATGGTCATCACATTTAGGCCCTACAGAAACAACAGTTGCCTGATTGCTTGCTTGTTCTTTTGGACTTGTTAAAATGATTCCACTCGCTGTTTGTTTTTCAGCTTTTTCTTTTTTTAATATCACATAATCATGTAATGGTTTTAACATTTTTTATTCCTCCTTATGCATTTAGCACTCATACATCTTCTTTGCTAACAAGTACTATTATAACTTGATATATGAACTGAATATGAACTTTTAGCACTTTTCAGAACATAGTGCTAAAATCTTTAAAATATATGAAAAATGATTCTTATTTATGATTCTATTTGTTATAATAGTTTTATAAATCTAAAGGAGAAAAAAGATGGCAAAAAAATATGAAAGATTTATCAAAACATATGAATCATCAAAATTTTCAAGTTCTACTGAAATATGGGTAGATAAAGAAACAGGTGTTAACTATTTATTTCATACGAATACAATGAGCTCAAGCTCAGGTTTAACTGTATTAGTAGATAGAGAAGGGAAGCCAATTATAACAACAGTTTTCCCAGAAGATGAATAGGAGAGTGAATATGAAAGCTATATTTAATCATTGTAATATTAATGTAACAGATTTATCAAAGAGTATAGAATTTTATAAAGAAGCCTTAGGATTAAACGTTGTGCGTGAAAAAGAAGCATCCGATGGTAGTTTTAAACTGGTTTATTTAAGTGATAATTCTTCTTCGTTTTTATTAGAACTGACATGGCTTAGAGATCATCCTCAAGCTTATGAGCTAGGCGAAAATGAAAGTCATATCTGCTTAACAGTAGATGATTATGATGCTTATCATCAGTTACATCAGAAAATGGGATGTATTTGTTTTGAAAATGAAGCCATGGGACTGTATTTTATTCATGATCCCGATGATTACTGGTTCGAAATTATTCCAGCAAAAGAAAAGCATTAGGCACTGACCTAATACTTTTTTTGTATGAGATTATTGAGTTGGTAATTCAAATGTTTGATTAGAATGCTTAACAGGTAGAATTTGAGCTTGATAGGGATTATCAATAGCCTCTTGAAACAATAAGGTTGTTGTTTCATAATGTCCAAAATAATGTATAGGTAAAATATAACGACATGGGACATGATTTAAAAAATAGGATAATCCCAGTAAATAGTCTTTTTCTTGCCTTATATCTACAACTATACATGCTAAATCAATGGGTTTTTGAATCGAATTGATTTCTTGTTGATATGTGATGCGCTGGTATTCATTATCTACTTCAGGCTCACCTGCCCAATGCCACCAGTTCAGATCTCCAGCATGATAAATAGTCTGATTTTCAACTTGGATAAGGAATGCACATCCTTCATCAGTGGAAAGCAGTGTTTGGATAGATAAATCATCAATTTGGTTCATTTGGTGCACATCAACATAATATGCCTGATTTTGCTGTGGTAATGAATCTGATAAGATATATGTGATATGAGGATGATTTAACTTAAAGATTTCAGGATTATAATGATCATAATGACTATGGGATACAAAGACATAGAGTGGCTTGTTTGGGTTGAGATTGAGTTTACCTTGATAATAATCAAATAATAACAGATGGTGTTCTAATTCTACAAGACATCCGCTATGGTATAAATGCGTAACTTTCATATAAAAAAAGATAACATGGTTACATGTTATTCTTCTTCTCCATCATCATAATTTGAAACATTATGGTAAACTTCATCAACATCATCACAATCATTTAATAATCCCATTAATCTTTCAAATAACATCATATCATCACCTTCAAGTTCTACATATTCTTGAGGTGTTGTTGTGATTTCATCAACATCAAATTCAATATCTTCTTTTACGGCTTCAATAGCTGTTTTTATTTTATTTAAATCTGTTGGTTCACCAGTAATTTTAATACGTCCATCTTCTAATGTTGTAATATCTTTAGCATCAACATCCCCCATAACAAGGGCTTCTAAGACTTCATCTTCACTCATTCCATTAAGTATAACTGTACTTTCTACATTATATAAATAAGCAACAGAACCTTCAGCACCTAATTTAGATTTTGATTTTGTAAAAGCAGGACGAACTTGAGAAATTGTACGATTGATATTATCAGTTAAGCATTTGACAATTAATGTTGAATTTCCTGGCCCAAATCCTTCAAATTGGATAGGTTCATAGTTTTCAGTAACACCACTTTTAACTTTATCAATAGCACGTTTGATAACATCAGCAGGTACTTGTTCTTTTTTGGCTTTATCAACTAAACGTCTTAATGCTAAGTTTCCATCTAATTCAGGTCCACCAGCTTTTGCTGTTAAATAAATTTCTTTTCCATATCGAGAATATAGCTTTGCTTTTTTTGCGGCTGTTTTCGCCATTGCAACCTTGCGCACTTCGTGTGCTCTACCCATGATATAATTCCTCCTTTGAAAATTCCTTTAGTATTATAAACATTTTTTGATGATTTTTCAATAAAAAATGGTATAATCACTATATTTCATAAAGAATATAGCGAAGAAGGGAGAAAACATGAGAAGATTTGTGATTATTGGTGCAGGCGTTTCAGGTGTTTATTTATCGATTTTATTAAAACAGAAATTTTCTGAAGATCAAGTGATTGTTATTGAACAGAACCAGGCGCCACTAAAAAAACTTTTAGCCACTGGAAATGGAAGATGTAATTTGTCTAATAAACATATGAATCAATGTTATTATCAAAGTGATTGTTTAGATGTTGTGCAAAAGATTATTCAAGATTTTGATATGGTCAAACAAATGGAAAAACTGGGTCTTTATTGTGTTTATCAAGGTGATTTGTTATATCCGAAAAGTGAACAGGCTTTATCAGTTAAGAATATCTTTATGAAAAGAGCTCAGGATGCAGGAGTGACTTTTCATTATGAACAGGAAGTATTAAAGATTGAAAAATCACAACCTTATATAATTCATACTTCTCAGCAAAGATTAAAAGCTGATTGTGTTATTTTGGCAATGGGCAGTGAAGCAGGTAAACTATCGGGTATGAATGCATCGCGTTATCATCTTTTAAAACAGTTAGGATTAAAAGTTATTGAACCAATTCCTTCGCTTGTTCAATTTTATACCAAACCAGTTTTAAAGACTTTAAAAGGGGTAAGAGTGAAAGGAACATTTTCTTTAATAGAAAACGAAAAATGTATTCATCAGGAAAAGGGAGAATTACTATTTACGGACTATGGAGTCAGTGGAATTGCGATTATGCAGTTATCTTCTTTTTATAAAAAACATCATAAATACCAATTATACATTGATTTTTTTGACGAAATGAGTCAAAATCAATTGTGTGAATATTTGAAAAAGTTACCTGATCATGATTTAGAAGGAGTGCTGAATCACAAGATAGCAGTATATTTTCAAAAATATCAGCATCTTCCAGTCTCAAAGCTTGCTTCTTTATTAAAAAGATTTCCTCTTGATATTCAAGGAATCAGAGATGCTCAATATGCTCAAGTCATGAAAGGTGGCTTATCATTGAAAAATACAAATGAAGATCTTGAAATAAAGAAATATCCAGGGATGTATGCCGTTGGGGAGATTTTAAATGTAGCAGGAATGTGTGGAGGCTATAATTTACATTTTGCTTTAGCAAGTGCTTATCGCGTAGCTGAAGCTATAGAAAGGAAAAGTTATGTTAAGAATTCATAATGTGAAAGTGAAATTAGGCGAAAAACGCTATGCAAAAGTCATTTCGCAATTTTTGAATGTTCGTGAAAAAGAAATTAGTCATGTAACATTAGTGAAGCAATCTATAGATGCAAGGCGTCAACAGGTTCATTTTATTTGTAGTTTTGATTTCATGGTTCCAGATGAAGAAAGATATCTCAAAAAATATACATGTCTTCAAAAAGTCAAACCATATCATTATCAATATTTGCCAGCAACTGATCAGCATGTGTTGATTGTAGGAAGTGGTCCGGCAGGACTCTTCTGTGCTTATGTATTAGCTATGAGTGGTCAGAAAGTGACCATCATTGAGCGAGGACAGGAAGTTGCCAAAAGAGAAAAAGCTGTCAATGATTTAATGGAAAGAGGAGTCTTGCATCCACAAAGTAATATAGCTTTTGGAGAAGGAGGAGCAGGAACGTTTTCTGATGGGAAATTGACAACTGGAGTGAAAAATGAACGTATCCGTTACATTTTAGAAACCTTTGTTCGTTTTGGTGCACCAGATGATATCTTATATATGAATAAACCGCATATTGGAACAGATTACTTACGTCAAGTCATTCAAAACATGAGAAACTTTTTGATTTCTAAAGGTGTGACTTTCTTATTTGAAACACAGATGATAGATTTCCATCAAAAAGACCCTGGTTTTGATGTTGTCGTTTTACAAAATCAAAAACAGCAGACAATCTATACTGATCTTCTTGTTTTAGCGATTGGACATAATGCACGAGATACATATGAATTGCTGTATCATAAAAATGTTCCTTTGCAGCAAAAAGCCTTTGCGGTAGGGGTACGTATTGAACAGTCGCAAGAAAAAATCAATCATATTCAATATAAGAAAAGTGCTTCATCTCCTTATTTAAAAGCTGCACCATATAAATTGGCTGTCCAAAGTGGTAAAAGAGGGGTTTATACATTTTGTATGTGCCCAGGAGGATTTGTTGTTCCTTCTCAACATGAAGAAGGCACAATTTGTGTGAATGGGATGAGTTATTATGCACGAGATGGTTTGAATGCTAATAGCGCTGTTTTGGTAACGATTTCAACAGATGATTTTCCTGGCGTTCACCCACTTGCTGGTATAGAGTTTCAAAGAAAACTAGAAAGAAAGGCTTTTGAAATGGGTGGTGGTCGATACTTTGCACCTGTTCAAAAAGCAATGGATTATATCGCAGGAGAAGTCCATCCATTAGGAAAAATCAAACCAACCTATCAACCAGGATATCAGATATGTGATTTAAATGAGGTGTTCCCTGATTTTATCAATCAACATTTAAAAGAAGGACTACTGCTAATGAATCAAAAAATGCCTGGCTTTATAGATGAAGATACAATTTTAACCGGTGTTGAAACAAGAAGTAGTGCACCTTTAAGAATTTTGAGAGGGGAGAACTATCAATCTGAAATCAATGGTTTATACCCAATCGGAGAGGGAGCTGGTTATGCTGGTGGAATTATGTCATCTGCTATTGATGGAATTATGTGTGCTGAAAATATTTTAAAAAATAAATAAAATGAAAGAATGGGAGAGGAAATATGAATATTGTTATTATTGGCCTAGGTAAAGTAGGACAAATGTTAACACATTATTTATCAGATGAAGGCTATAATGTTGTGGTTATTGATTATAATCAACAAAAAGTCGAAAATATTGTCAATCAATATGATGTTTTAGGTGTCAGTGGTAATGGTGCCAACTTTCATGTTTTAGAAGAAGCAGAAGTTGATAAAGCAGATATAGTTATTTCTGTGACTACATCAGATGAATTGAATATTCTTTCTTGTTTATTAGCAAAACAATTAGGAGCTAAACATATTATTGCGCGAGTCAGAAATCCAGATTATTCCATGCAAAGTGATATCTTAAAAAGTCAGTTAGGATTTTCTATGATTATTAATCCTGAATTAGAGGCAGCCAATGATATCAGAAGAACAATTATGTTTTCTTCTGCTATGCGTATCGACACTTTTGCGAAAGGAAAAGTGGAAATTATTGAATTGCGAATCAAAAATGGAATGAATTTAGATTCTCTTTCTTTAAATCAATTATCAACAGTTTCTAAATCACAGGTATTAATTTGTGCAGTCAAACGTGATGAAAAAGTCATGATTCCTAATGGTGATTTTGTATTAAAGAGTCAGGATCATATCTATGTTGTGGGTTCACATAAAGATTTAACAAAATTCTGTTTGGATACAGGATTTGCCTCTCATAAACTTAAACATGTCATGATTATAGGAGGCAGCAAGATTGCTTATTATCTTGCAAGACAATTGGCTGTTCATGGCATTAAAACAAAAATCTTTGAAAGAAATCATCAACGTTGTATTGAACTTTCTGAGAAATTACCTTACTCCATTATTATTGAAGGTGACGGAAGTGATGAAAATATTTTATTAGAAGAAGGTATTAAACGTGGTGATGTCTTAGTAAGCTTGACAGGTCTTGATGAGGAAAATATTGTTTTGGCTTTGGCTTCCAAACAATTAGGAATAAAAAAATCAATTGCGAAAGTAAATCGTATGAATTTAAATGGTGTTATTGATCAATTGGGAATTGATAGTATTGTTGATCCTAAGGCTTTGGTGACATCACAAATTATTCGTTATATTCGTGTGAAAGAAAATCATGATCGTTCTTCAAGTGTTCAAACTTTATATAAGATTGTTAATGAAGAAGTTGAAGCAGTGGAATTTGTTGTTGATGAAAAAACAAAATATTGTGATATTCCTTTTGCTGATGTCAATATGAAGAAAGATTTACTCGTTGGTGGTATTATTCGTCATAATCAGATGATTATTCCAAATGGACAGGATGCTTTGCATGTTGGAGATCGTATTATTGTTATTGCATATCATATCCCTCTGAAAGATATCAATGATATTTTTGAGGAGAGTCATTCATGAACAGACGTATGATTTTATATACCCTTGGAAAAATGTTAATGATAGAGGGGTTATTAATGCTTTTACCATTTTTAATAGGAGTGATTTATCAAGAAAGGGAAGCTTGGGCTTATTTAATCATGGCATTTTTACTTTGTGTACTGGGAAAAGTCATGAGTCTTCAAAAACCTAAGAACAAAGTCATTTATGCAAAAGAAGGTTTTGCTATTGTTGCGGCAGCTTGGATTTTTCTATCTGTTTTTGGAGCGATTCCATTTTGTATGACGGGTGAGATTCCATCCTATGTAGATGCTTTTTTTGAAATTGTCTCTGGATTTACGACAACAGGTTCATCAATTTTAACTGATATTGAAGCTTTGTCACATGCTACTTTATTTTGGCGCAGTTTTTCTCATTGGATTGGTGGAATGGGAATTCTTGTCTTTGTTGTAGCGTTCTTACCAGATGCCAATGGTTCAACTTTACATATATTGAAAGCAGAAATGCCGGGACCAATTGTTGGCAAACTTGTTTCTAAGATTACTGTCTCTTCACAGATTCTTTATCAGATTTATACTGTTTTAACAATTATTGAAGTTATTTTATTAATGTTAGGTGGTATGCCATTTTTTGATAGTTTATTAAATAGTTTTGGGACAGCGGGAACTGGTGGATTTGCTATTAAGAATACATCTATAGCTTTCTATCATAGTGCTTATTGTGATGGAATAATTACATTTTTTATGATTTTATTTGGAGTTAATTTCAATTTGATCTATTTCTTTGCTATTAAAAAATTTGCGGCAGCATTTAAAAGCGAAGAACTCTGTTGGTATCTGTTTATTATTATGGCTTCTGCTTTAGCCATTACATGCAATATTTTACCAATGTATACGTCATTTATTGAAGCCTTTCGCTATGCTATTTTTCAAGTTGCATCAATCATTACGACAACTGGATATGTGACTGCTGATTATGGTCAATGGCCTTTATTTTCACAGACGATTCTTGTTCTTCTGATGTTTGTAGGTGCCTGTGCCGGATCAACAGGTGGGGGTATGAAAGTTTCGCGTATTATTATTGGTGTGAAAAGTGCTATAGCAGAAATGAAACGTATGATTCACCCTCATAGTGTGACTTCAGTACGTTTTGAAGGAAAGTATTTATCACATGCAACTTTAGGGAATATCCATGTTTATTGGGTCTTATATTTCTTGCTTTTTGGACTTTCGTTTTTGTTGGTGTCATTGCAGAATATCAATTTTACTTCTGCCTTTGGCGCAGTAGCAACTTGTTTTAATAACGTAGGACCGGGTCTTGGTATTGTTGGTCCGGTAGGCAATTTTTCGAGTTTAACAGATTTATCAAAAATTGTTTTATCTTTTGATATGTTAGCTGGAAGATTGGAAATTTTCCCATTATTAATGTTCTTTACCCGTTCTTTATGGAAAAGATAAGGTTTGTTTCGACAAACCTTTTTTTAATTCGGAATTTTTTGTTATTTTTTTCTCCGTATTTTTTTTTGAAAAAAAATATGTTACTATATTATAAAGGTGGTCATAGATATGCAAGCTTTAATTGAATTCAAAAATATAGTAAAAAGTTATACGATGGGGGATATTACAATTAATGCAAGTGATGGCGTTGATTTTATAGTGAATAAAGGGGAATTTGTTGTTATTGTCGGTGCTTCTGGTGCTGGGAAAACAACTATTTTAAATTTGCTGGGAGGAATGGATTCGCCTACAAGTGGGTCAATTCTTGTCGATGGTGAAAATATTGCTTTATATGATGAAAAGAAATTAACTGAATATCGTCGTAATGATATTGGCTTTGTCTTTCAATTTTATAACCTTGTTCAGAATTTAACAGCTTTAGAAAATGTAGAATTGGCTTCTCAGATATCTAAAAATCCATTGGATGCAAGAAATGTTTTAGAGAGAGTAGGATTATCACAACGTATGATGAACTTCCCTGCACAATTATCAGGTGGAGAGCAACAACGTGTAGCAATTGCAAGAGCTATTGCTAAAAATCCTAAATTACTGTTATGTGATGAACCAACAGGAGCTTTAGATTATCAGACAGGAAAATCTATATTATCACTGTTAAGAGAAATGTGTATGACATATCAGATGACAGTTATTGTCATTACTCATAATTCTGCTTTGGCACCGATGGCAGATCGTGTGATTCATCTCAAAAATGGAAAAGTGAATGGCGTAGAATTAAATGAAAATCCAAAACCAATAGAGGAAATAGAATGGTAAAGAAAAAAGCATATTGGAAAAATCTAAGAAAATCTATTTTTTCTTCTAAAGCGAGATTTCTTTCTATTTTTGCGATTGTATTTTTAGGTGCTGCTTTTTTTGCTGGGTTAAGAAATACGCCTGGAACTATGATGAAATCAATGGATGCTTTTTTAGATAAATATCATTACTCCGATTTGACATATATGGCTTCATTAGGATTTTCCGAAGATGATATTGATGAAATCAGAAATATATCAGGGATTGAGAGTATTGAATATGGATATCAATTTGATGCCTTAATTACTCACAATGATTCACTTTCTGGGGTTACTGTCTATGCTAATGAGAGTTATCATAAAGATATGATTAATTATCCATATCTGGTTGATGGTCAATTCCCTACAAAAGATAATGAATGTGTCATAGATGAAGAATTATTGTCTGAAGGTTATGCTATAGGGGATGAGATTCAGATTCATAATGATCAAGGTGAGAAAACTTTTAAAATTGTGGGTGTTGTGAATGATGTCAGATACATTGCTGTTACGGATCGAGGTACAAATACTTTAGGTGATGGAACAAATTCTGGATATATAGAAATTCTTAATGAGAACAATGCCTTTTTGGCTATGCCAGAAGATTTGTATGATTTGCGTGATGAAGATGTCTTATATAATCAGATTTCTGTCTGTGTTGAAGGTGCTAAGGCATATAATGTATTTAGTGAGGAATATGATAATTATATTGAAGATGTCAATACGAAGATTAAAAGCACCCTATCTTTAAAAATGAGTCGTCTTTATGAAGATTTAACGAGTGATGCTCAAAAAGAACTGGATCAGGCACAAAAAGAATATGATGAAGGATATCAGACTTATAGTGAATCTAAGAATCTCTTTGATGAAAAAATACTAGAAGCGAAAATTCAATTAACAAATGCGAAAATCACTTTGGCTGAAAAAGAAAGTGAATATTTACAGGCGCAAGAAACGGCATCTACACAAATTAAGGAAATGATAGAAACATTGGAAAGTACAAGCCAGGAATTGCAAACGAATTTAGAATCTTTACAAAGCGAGTTAGAGAATTATCAAAATAGTCCAATTGAAAATGTTTCTCCAGACATTCAAAGTTCTATCCAAAGTCTAGAAAAAATGGGAGAAACATTAAATTCAGCATCTTCGTCATTAGATGGTTTATCGCAACTTAACGATGCTTCTATTGCGATTGAAAAGGCAAAGCTTGAAATTGAACAACAGGAAAACAAGTTAACTTTAGAAGAACTTCAAACAAACAATGAACTACAAAAAGTTCAAGAAGAATTAGATACAGCCAAAACACAATTGGATGCAGCAAAGGAACAGGTTAATCAAATTCCTAAGGGAAGACTTTATACCTTAACACGTCATGAGAACTCTGGATTAGTGAATTTTGATTCCAATACAGAATCTATTTCGTCTATTGCTAATATTTTTCCTTTAATGTTTTTCCTCGTTTCTGCGCTAGTGTCATTAACAACAATGACAAGGATGGTAGAAGAACAAAGAGGTCAAAGTGGAACTTTACGTGCTTTGGGATATTCAAAATGGGATGTTATGAAGCAATATATTGTTTATGTTGTCTTTGCGACCTTCTTTGCCTGTGTGTTAGGAATCGTTGTAGGGACACAATTCTTCCCACGTATTATTTATTATTTATATAATTTAATGCTGTTTCAGGTAGATGCACCTACAGTCATCTATTTTAGTTGGATTGATGCGTTTGAAACTGTATTTATCTCAGTGTTTGTTATTTTGGCTGTGACTTTATTTGTATGTATCAGTGAATTGAATTTAATGCCTGCTGTTTTAATGCGACCAAAGGCTCCAAAAATTGGAAAACGCATCTTCTTAGAAAGAATAACTTGGCTGTGGAGACGCTTATCTTTTAATCAAAAAGTGACTATGCGTAATATTTTTAGATATAAAAAACGTTTCTTCATGTCTGTAATTGGTATTGCTGGGTGTACAGCTTTAATTATTACAGGATTTGGTATTAAAACATCAGTATCCCAGGTTGTTGATAAACAATATAAAGATGTCTTCACTTATGATTACCTTGTTCGTATGGAAAACAGTGTTTCAACAAATACTGCTCAGGATTATCAAGAGGATCTCTTAAATCGAAGTGAAGTCAGCAATATTGAATATGTTTACAATAAAAGTGTGAATTTATTAAAGAATAAAGAAGACTTATATGGTTCTTTGATTGTATATCAATCTATGGATAATATGAAAAATTTTGTCAATTTCAATGATTATCAAACACATAAAGAATTGACTCTCGATGATGAAGGCATTATTTTGACTGCTAAAGCTGCAGAACTTTTGGGTGTTGAAAAAGATGATACGATTGATATTGAATTAGATGAAACAAAATATAATGTGAAAATATCAGGAATAACAGAAAATTATTTTATGAACTATGTTTATATGTCTCAAACATTATATGAGACATTAACTGAACAGGATTTAAAAGTGAATAATGCTTTCTTGATTGTGAAAGATGATCAGACCTCAAATATAAAGACTTTAGAAGATTATATGAAAGATAAGGGCTATGGTAATCTTTCAGATATGTCATCTGTTGGTGAAGAATTTGATAAACAAGTACAAAGCGTCAATCTGGTTGTAATCATTCTTATTGTTTGTGCAGGAGCTTTAAATTTTATCGTTTTATATAATTTAACAAATATTAATATCCAAGAAAGAAAAAGTGAAATTGCAACAATTAAAGTTCTTGGCTTTAGACGTAAGGAAGTTTATGATTATATTTTTAGAGAAAATATATTACTTTCTGTTATTGGCTCAATGTTTGGAATTATTTTAGGATACTTCCTGCATAAATTTATTATTATTACAGTTGAATTAGATATGACGATGTTTGTTAGACAAATTGATATTATGAGTTATATTTATGCTATTATTATGACTTTAGGATTTACGTACCTGATTAATTTCAGTATGCGTCATGTTTTAAATAAAGTTAATATGGTAGAATCATTAAAAAGTATTGAATGAAAGAGTGATATGAAGTCACTCTTTTTTATATAGAAAGTCTATTTTTTATTAAAAGAATAAATTTCTTTATGATTTTTAGAATATTTGAAAAAATAAAGTGTTTTTTTGTTGACTTGTATAAAATGTTAAGTATAATGTTAAATATATTCAAAACGAAAAAGGGGAGAGATATATGAATTTGAAAAAAATTTTTTCTACTCTTGCTGTTGCAAGTATGCTAGTTGCTTGTGGCGGTAATGATACTTCGAGTGGAAATTCTACTTTTAAAATTGGAGTTTCTGGACCTCTGACTGGGGACAATGCTGTTTATGGTAATGCAGTTAAAAATGCAGCCGAACTTGCAGTAGAAGAAGTGAATGCTAAAGGAGGAATTCAATTAGAATTCAAAATTGAAGATGATCAGGCTGATCCTGAAAAATCTCCAACAGCATATGGAACTTTAAAGGATTGGGGTATGCAAATTGGTTTAGCAACAGTTACATCTGGTGCTGGAGCAGCTGTTTCTCAAAACTATGCTGATGATACAACATTTGCAATTACACCTTCTGCATCTTCAACAACAGTTATTTATAGTGATGCAGACAATACACAGTCATATAAATATGTTTATCAGATGTGTTTTACAGATCCTAACCAAGGTGTCGCATCTGCAGATTATCTTAAAAATCATACTGATTTAGGATCTAAAGTTGCTGTTATTTACAAGAGTGATGATAATTACTCAACAGGTATTTATCAAAAATTCATGGATGAAGCTAAAAAAGTTGGATTAGATGTTGTGTCTGAAACATCTTTTGACAATTCAAGTGCAACAGATTTTAATGTTCAATTAAAAGATGCTCAATCTAAAGGTGCTGATATAGTATATTTACCAATCTATTATCAACCAGCTTCATTGATTTTAACTCAAGCAAATCAAATGGGATATGCTCCAACATTCTTTGGTGTTGATGGAATGGATGGTATCTTGACATTGGATGGATTTAATACAGAATTAGCTGAAGGTGTATATTTGTTAACACCATTCTCAGCTGATGCTAAAGATGAATTAACTGCTAATTTTGTTAAGAATTATAAAGAAAGATATGGTGAAACTCCTAACCAGTTTGCCGCAGATGCATATGATTGCATTTATGCAATTTATGATGCGTTAGAAGCAGGAAAGGCTACTCCAGATATGAGTAATTCTGATCTTGCAGATCTTTTGATTAAACAGTTTACATCAATGACTTTTGATGGTATTACTGGTAGTGATGTGACTTGGTCTGAAAGTGGAGAAGTAAGCAAGTCTCCAAAAGCTGTTGTTATTAAAGATGGCGCATATGTAGGTGTAGAGGACTAATCTATATTCAAATATAAGAGGTTAGCAATCACAGGTTGTTAACCTCTTTTTTATAAAAAATGATTAACAATAAATGTTGATGGTTATATAAAAGGGGGAAGAATAATGGACTTTCTATCGTTTCTGATTACAGGCTTAGGATTAGGAAGTGTTTATGCAATCATTGCGTTAGGATATACCATGGTTTATGGTATTGCAAAAATGCTTAACTTTGCACATGGTGATGTTATTATGATTGGTGCATATGTAGCTTTTTTTGCTGTAGGAAAATTTAATATGCCATCATTAGTTGCTGTGCTATTTTCAGTGTTGGTATGTACTTTATTAGGTGTGTTGATTGAAAGATTGGCATATAAACCTTTAAGAGATGCTTCAACATTATCTGTGTTGATTACCGCAATCGGTGTCAGTTATTTCTTACAAAATGCTGCACAGATTCTTTGGGGAAGCGATACAAAGATTTTCCCAACAATGTTTGATTTTGGTAATATTAGTTTATTTAATGGGCAGTTACAAATTTCTTTGTTGACACTTATAACAATACTTGTTTGTATTGTAATTATGGTTGTTTTAACCTTATTTATTAATAAAACAAAAACTGGAAAAGCAATGCGTGCCTGTTCTGAAGATAAAGCAACAGCGCAGTTAATGGGAATTAATGTTGATACAACAATTTCTATTACATTTGCGATTGGGTCAGGATTAGCTGCTATTGCCTCTGTTTTGCTATGTTCAACATATCCAGCTGTTAATCCAACACTTGGATCAATGCCTGGTATTAAAGCATTTACAGCGGCTGTTTTTGGGGGAATTGGCTCAATTCCTGGGGCATTTATTGGAGGATTGTTGCTTGGTGTTTTAGAAACACTTGCGAAAGCATATATTTCTTCACAAATGTCTGATGCAATTGTTTTTTTAGTATTGATTATTGTTCTACTTATTAAACCAACAGGTTTATTAGGTAAGAAAATCAGTGAGAAAGTGTAGGTGATTCAGATGGCTAAATTAAAAACTGCCTTTCTTGGTAAAAATAGAAATTGTCATTTATGTTTAGGATTAGTTATTATTGCATATATTGTTATTGAAGTATTGATGTATACAGGATCACTTAAAAGTTTATTTATTAATTTGTTAGTTCCTGTTACAAGCTATATTATAGTAGCCTTGGCTTTAAATCTAGTTGTTGGTATCTCAGGTGAATTGAGTTTAGGTCATGCTGGATTTATGAGTATTGGAGCTTTTACGGGAGTTATTGTCTCTAATGTGATGGCAACAATGATTTCAAATGATATTTTAAGATTAGTTATTTCTATTATTGTTGGTGCTATTGTTGCTGCATTCTTTGGTTTTTTGATTAGTATTCCGGTTTTGAAATTACAAGGTGACTATTTAGCTATTGTAACATTAGCTTTTGGACAAATCATAAAAAGTTTAATTAATAATACTTTCTTAGGTTTTGATTCTAATGGTTTTCATTTTAGTTTTATTACAAATACTGTGACATTAGGAACAGGTGGTAAAATGCTGATCAATGGACCGATAGGAGCGACCGCAACTGATCGTATTTCTACTTTTACTGTTGGTGTTATTTTATTAATTATTACAATTCTGATTATTTTTCATTTTATTAATAGTAAATATGGGCGTAGTGTAATGGCAACGAGAGACGATAGAATTGCTGCACAATCTGTGGGAATTAATGTTGTCAAGACAAAAACAATAGCTTTCGTTTTATCAGCTGGTATTGCTGGAGCGGCAGGTGTTTTATATGGGTTGAATTTCTCAACATTAGTTCCTGCAAGATTTGATTTTAACCAATCTATTTTGATTCTGGTTTATGTAGTTTTAGGTGGTTTAGGAAATATGTTTGGAACAATTATTTCTACATTTATCTTGGTATTACTTCCAGAATTATTAAGATTCTTGGCTGATTATCGTATGTTAATTTATGCTATTGTCTTAATTGTGATTATGATTGTGACAAATAATCCAACAATCAATCAATTTATAAAGAAAATTTTTAGACGAAAAAAAGCGGAAGGGGAGCTAAACAATGACTAACGGGAGATTGATATTAAAAACAGAAAATCTTGGTATTGAGTTTGGTGGACTGACTGCTGTTAAAGATTTTGATATCGAAATGAAAGCTAATCAGATTTATGGTTTGATTGGGCCAAATGGAGCAGGAAAAACAACTATTTTTAACTTACTTACAAAAGTTTATGAACCTACTCACGGAAGTATTTATTTGAATGGAAAAGATATAACAAAAGAATCTATTGTTTCAGTCAATCAATTAGGTATTGCGAGAACTTTTCAAAATATTCGTTTATTTAAAGATTTGACAGTTTTAGACAATGTCAAAGTTGGAATGCATCATTCTGTACGCTATAATCTTTTAGATAGTATTTTGAAATTGCCAAAATATCGTAATGAAGAAAAAGCAGTCAGGGAAAAAGCAATGAGTTTATTAAGGTTGTTTGATCTTGAGCAATTTGCTGATGTTAAAGCAAGTAATTTGCCTTATGGAAAACAAAGAAAGCTAGAAATAGCACGTGCTTTAGGAACGAATCCAAAATTACTGTTGTTAGATGAACCTGCTGCAGGAATGAATCCGGCAGAAACAGCAGAATTAATGGAAACTATAAAAACAGTCAGAGAAAAATTTTCATTAGCCATTTTATTGATAGAACATGATATGAAATTTGTTATGGGTATATGCGAAAGAATTACAGTTTTAAACTTTGGTCAGGTTTTAGCAACAGGAACACCTGATGAAATTAGGAATAATCCAGAAGTTATTGCCGCATATTTAGGTAGTGATGAAGAATAGGGGGGATAACATGTTATTAGAAGTCAAAGATATGAATGTATATTATGGTGTTATCCATGCTATCAAAAATGTTTCTTTTGAAGTCAATCAAGGTGAAATTGTTGCTTTAATTGGAGCGAATGGAGCAGGAAAAACTTCTATTATGCATACGATTAGTGGATTGATTCATTCACGTGGAGGTTCAATTCAATTTGATGGTCAAGAGATTTCTAAAATGGCACCACATAAAATTCCTGGATTGGGATTGATTCAGGTTCCAGAAGGTCGTCATGTTTTTACAGAAATGACAGTTATGGAAAATTTGGAAATGGGAGCTTATTTGAGAAAAGATAAGGAAAGCATTCAAAAAGATTTAGAAAGAGTTTTTAAACGTTTTTCACGCTTAGAGGAACGTAAAAATCAGTTGGCTGGAACTTTATCCGGTGGTGAACAACAGATGCTTGCGATGGGACGTGCATTGATGGCTAATCCAAAGTTGTTGTTATTGGATGAACCTTCAATGGGATTATCACCTATTTTGGTTAATGAAATTTTTGATATTATCAAAAACATTAATAAAGATGGTGTGACAGTACTTCTTGTAGAACAAAATGCGAATAAAGCTCTTTCTATTGCTGATCGTGCCTATGTTTTGGAAACAGGAAATATTACAATTTCTGGTCCGGCAAAAGAAGTTGCTGATAATCCAAAAGTACGTGAAGCTTATTTAGGATAAGGAAATTCAAAAATAAGAAATGAAAATTTGATGTATGAATCTTACAATATTTAATAATTCATGCGTTGCATTAAGCAAACGACCTTATATCATAAAGGGTCGTTTTTTTTGTTATGTATATCCCATATTTTGACTGTATGTTTCATGCGGATTGATATGAAACATACAGCATTTTATGAGAGCAGCTAATGTATTTTGATACCATTATGTCGATTGTGTAAAAGACGATCTCCATAAGCTTTTATAATCAAAGAAAGATAAATAAGACTGATTAGACATGTTGCATCGTTAACGAGGTGTAAAGACATCATCAATGGATGAATCACATAAATAAAAAGACTTCCCATAACGCACCATATAAGAAAATAGATGAGGCATATGCGTCCTTGAAAATGAAGAAAATGATGAGAGTAATCCCAGCAACGCGTATGAAAGAATTTTTCAATATAATAACTTGCTAATAATTCTAATAAGGTCAAAAGAATACCACTGAGGAAAAAGTTAAAGAATGGATGTAATGCTTGTATATATGGAAGACATATCATTAACAGACATGCACCAAAACCATATAAAGGAATGAACGGACCTTTTAATAAACCAGAAGATACCCATTTTCTTTGAAAGAGGGAAATATAACATGATTCTAGCCAATAACCTAAAAAGCAGTAAATTGAAAAATAAACAATGATCATAACATTCTCCTTTTGATATAATTTATGAAAATGAATAATGAATATGTCTATTTTTTTCATTTTATGTCAATAATTCATGTGTAAAATAGTCTTTTTATATAAAAATACAAAAAAATATAATTAAAAAAACATTGATAAAATCAACATAATTTTAATTTCTTAAGAAATTCTTAAGAAAAATGTGGACTTTTTGTGAACGTTGTTTTATAATTCTAAGTGGGTATATTATTGAAAGGAGGCAACGAATGGATAGTAATATTAAGACGAATTTATTAGAAATGATGCAAGAACATGTTCTTAAGCGTAAAGCTATGTTCATTCCAATGCTATGTATTTCAACATTCGGATTGGTTGGTTATGCAGCTGTTGATAAAGAAGATCCTACAATCGAAGCAAATAAGATTGAAGTTCTTTATGGAACAAAGCTGGATAAAACGATGTTCGCTATTTCTGATAATCGTGATTCCCTAGACGCTATGGATGTAAAAATTGATGATACATCATATGATGCATATCAATTAGGTATATATAACGTCGAAGTAACTGCAACCGATATGTTCACAAATTCAAGTACTAAGGTTGTTCAAGTAGAAGTTGTTGATAAAACTGCTCCGGAATTGAAGCCAGTAGGAGAAAGTCAAGGTTATGTTGTTGATGTCGAAGCTAACGGAAGCAATGATATTACTCAATACATCAATGCTTCAGATAACGTTGATGGAGATGTTACACCATTTATTGAAACTGATAAGAAACTTGATACTTCTAAGTTAGGAACACAGATGATTGAATTGACAGTTTCTGATAATGCTGGAAACACAACTCAGCAATCTTATGAGTTCTATGTATCAGATACGACTGCACCTACTATTAGTTACAAGAAGGAATCTACAGTTACAGTAGACTATGGTTCTCAATTTAGCTATTCAGACTATGTCAAAGTTACTGATAACTTTGATAAGAAAGTGACATCTATTGATGTAGATGGAACAGTGGATACGAAAAAAGTCGGTGAAACAACATTAGAGATTACTGCAACAGATTCATCTGGTAATCAGTCACAGAAATCTTTAAAAGTTAAAGTAGAAGACTTAAGTGCACCAAAGATTAGTTTATCTAAATCTTCTGTGCAGATCACAAAAGGTAAGAGCTTTAATGCCAAGAGTTATTTGGAAAGTGCAACTGACAATAAAGATGGAAATATTACTTCTAAAGTCAAAGTTAACAGTTCAGTAAACACAGATAAAGCTGGTAAATATACTGTGACTTATAGTGTTACTGATGAAGCTGGTAACTCAAGTTCAAAATCTTTAAAAGTCACTGTTGTCAATCCAGATGATATTGCTCCAAATCAAGGAATGGTAGCTACTGCTAAATCACGATTAGGTTGTCCTTACAAATGGGGTGCAACTGGACCAAGTTCATTTGACTGTTCTGGATTTACCCAATGGGTATATAGAAAGAACGGAAAGAGTATCCCACGTACATCTAGTGGACAAAAGAGTGGAGGAAAAGTTATTTCTCTATCTAATGTTAAACCAGGTGATATTGTATGGAGACCAGGCCATGTAGGAATCTATGTTGGTGGAGGAAGAGTTATTCATTCTCCTCACAGTGGAGCTGTTGTAAGTTATACAAGCTTAAGTGGATTCACTTGTGGTGTTAGATATTAATGAATAAGCTGTAATGAATAATTTCATTATAGCTTTTCTTTTTGGTATGTTATAATAATAAAT
>NZ_JBVAYN010000022.1:0-37047 GCF_055420065.1 Massilimicrobiota sp. mt181 | reverse complement strand
AACATGAAAGATTAAACAATACAATGAATAAAAACTGTTGGACTGAAAATAGATATACTCAATGATAACCGCGATATAAAAAAGAAGCCTCATTTGACTTCTCATAATATTTCATGAATATCTTCTAAAAAAGTAAATTCATAATCTTTTAAAATATCCAGACATATATCTATGCGTTGATGTTCTAATAGAGTTGTTGGATGATGAGCATCATATCCAAAACAAACTTTATTATCTTTTGTGACATGTTTAAAGAATTGAGGATGTGGATAAGCATATGCCATTCCATCATGATAGTAGAGTTTTCCATATCTAATGCCATTTAAATTGATTTCTAAAACGGCATTATATTTTTTAGCTGCCTCTACTATCATTTGCGATGCTTGATCACATGCTGGGGTCCATTGTCTTCTTCCTAGCATAAAGAAATCTGGATGCGCAATGTATCTTGTCAAACCAACTTCCAAAGCTCGTTCAATTTGATGAGCATATATCAAGACATCTTCATCATTATTGAAATAATCATAATTATAACCATCAAAATAGCGAAAATGTTGTCCTACAATCATATAATCACAATGTTTTCTCATTTCTAATAAATAATCTTTCTGATTTTCATAGTATTCTATTTCAAATCCAACTAAAACTTCAATCTGATCTTTATATTGATCTTTGAGTTGATACATCGTCTTTAAATATTCATCAATATCTTGATTATACATACGCTCTTTTGGTATTTCGATATGGGGATATGCCATATGCTCACTAAAACCAATTGTTTTCATCCCTGCTTCTATTGCCGATAAAATATACTGTTCATCTCTTCCTACCGCATGATGACAACGTGTTGTATGCGTATGAATATTAAAATCTTGTTTCATTTTCTTTTCTCCAAATCTTTCTTTTTATAAAAATTCCTGTATATCTTTTTCAACAAATCCCTGCTCAGTCAAGACCATCATAGATTGAAAACCACAACTTTGAATCAAATCTAAAGCTTCTTGGTAATAACAATCTAGCATCTCTTTATTGTGGCAATCACTATTTAAACAAATCTTACCACCATGCTGATAAATATATTCAAGTAAAGTACGATGAGGATAAGGCGTTTTTCTTTGTCCTCTTGCGATCGCACCAGTATTCACTTCAAATATTTTCTTTTTAGGTATTAATAAATCTATACATTCATAAGCTAACTTTAAATATTCGCTTTGTTCAAATGAAATAAATTCTTCATTTTCATTAAATTTTGTAAGTAAGTCAATATGACCTACGATATCGACTTCATCCATATTCACTATCTTTTTCACTTCTTCATAATAACTCTTAGCATAATTTAAAAAGCTACCATAATAATCCACAATTTTTCTTGTTATGTCAGCACTTTGATCAACTGGCAAATAGCGATTCCCTGTTTTTACAAAATGAACACTTCCGATAATATAATCATAAGGATGATGTTTTTCAAAACGTTCTCCTAAAACATCTTGTTCAATACCTAAAAAAATTTGAATTTGATCACGATATTTTTCTTTTGCTTCTAAAACATCATGAATATATTTTTGAGTATTCTCTTCGTCCATAGAATAGTCATCAATATGTCGACAATTTCCATGTCCAGAAAAACCAAGAATTGTAAATCCTTTTGAAATAGCTTCCTGTATCATCTCTTCGATTGTGTTTTTTCCATCACAATAAAGAGAATGTGTATGTAAATTCTGTTTGATCATTTTATCACTTCCTCTATCGTTCATTATAACTTATTTTTATTAACATATATATGAAAAAGAGAAAAGACTCTTTAATCCATATGATTAAACAGTCCTATTATTATTTAATCTCTAATTGCAAGAATATTATGTGGTTCAATGCCAACATAGACTTTCTGTCCTTCATCAAACAATGTGAAACTTCTAAATAAGACTTCTGATTTAAAAGTCACATCTTGACAACGTAATGTATATCTCAAGACATTTCCTCTAGAAATATAATTATCTACAACAGCTTCAAACACATACATTGTCTCATCTTGAATAGGTTCACTTTGAATAAGAAGGGTTTCAGGTCGAATCGCATAATATCTATTATTAAATTTCTTAAATGGTAAAAGAGTCTTTAATTGATCGCTATCTAAAATATTATAATGTCCAATAAATTCTGCAGCAAACTTAGATACTGGATGTGTATATAATTGGACTGGATTGCCACTTTGTTCTATTACACCATTATTCATCAAATGAATTTTATCAGACATAATCATAGCTTCATCCTGATCATGTGTGACAAAGACAGTTGTAATTTTTAATTCTTTTTGAACACGTTTGATTTTTTCTTGAAGTTCACGTCTTAATTTGGCATCAATGGCACTCGGCCTGTTATGACGACGCTATTTTATTTCTTCCGATTCCTTGAAAACAGTGGGCGTTGCCCTCTACTGTGATATGAAACGATGTTGCTTCTTTAACCCACATATGCAAAACACCCTATTTTTATGAAAATGGAATTGAAATATATAGATATATTAGTTTTTTATGTTATTTTTACATTCCTTCTACATTTTTTACACTACTTAAACATATTGTATAGGTTATTCTATTTCGCGTTTTTTCTAAAAATGCTGCATATCACAATTTTAGGCGAAACAATGCTTATTCACTGCTTTGTTGAGATGATATTGCCTTCTTCTCTTCATAGTATTATCATCATAAAAAGTATGAATTGTCTACATAATCTTAAATTTTCCCATAAAATATATGACATACAGAACGCACGAACTGTACAAAAAAAGGTCTATTTATAGTGCATGACATCCTTGTATTTTAAGGTGATATCCACGGTAAATAGACTTTTTTAAAAATGGATAAAAATCAAAATTATGTTGATTATATCAGCATAATTTTGATAACATCCACATTGCACATTAAATTTGGTGGAGGCGAGGGGAATCGAACCCCTGTCCAAAAGCCGTCCCATATGAAACTTCTACAGCTTATCTTGTCGAATGAATTTAACTAAGCTATGATCCACAAGCAGTCTTTCACTTAGCGATTCTGTACATTTTCGTGGTATAAATCCAGAATCTTTATACCCTTAACCTATTAGATATGTTACCAGTTCTATAGCCATAGGTATGCTATAGGCTGATATTCGCTAAAGTCTAACGTCGACTAGCAAGCGAAAGATAATTGTTGTCTGTTTCCAGATATTTTTTGTTTGCAATTAACGTATGCCCACGGCTGCCATTCCATTCAAACTGACCCCTGTCGAATCCAAGACGCCCCCATTAGTAAGCATTTTTTAATGCTCTTTCCATGTCTCTTTTTGCATCTTTAGCTTTAAGATCCTGACGTTTATCATATAATTTCTTACCTCTTGCTAAAGCAATCTCTACTTTTAATTTAGAAGTATTAAAATATAATTTTGTAGGAACTACTGTTAAACCATTTTCTTTCACTTCTCTTTGTAGCTTTTTAATTTGCTTTTTATGAAGCAATAGCTTTCTATTACGAAGTGGTTGATGATTAAAGATATTTCCTTGTTCATAAGGAGCGATATGCATGTTTTCAATAAAAGCTTCATTATTCTTAAAACGAATAAAAGCATCTTTTAAATTGACATGTCCAAGACGTACTGATTTAATTTCTGTCCCTTTTAACTCAATTCCAGCTTCATAAGTATCTAAAATAAAGTAATCATGAAATGCTTTTTTATTTTGAGTGACAACTTTCATGCATATCACTTCCTTTCTATTTACGTCTTCTCATCTTTCTATGAGACTTATTTATTTTACCCTTTTTTGTACGTTTTGTCTTTACTTTTCTATCATTTATTTTCACAATTTTTGATTTCTTTTTTCTTGATTCCATTCCAACAACTTCAAAATCAATTGTTCTTTCTTTTTTATCACAGGCTACAACTCTAACTTTCACTTTATCAGATAATTTAAAGATTCTTCCTGTTCTTTCACCAACGAGAATCATTTGTTTTTCATCATAATGATAATAATCATCTGTTAAATCTGTGATATGTACCAAACCATCAATAGTATTTGGAAGTTCAACAAAGAAACCAAAAGAAGTAATAGAAGAAATCATACCTTCAAATTCTTCCCCAATATGTTCAGACATATACTCAGCCATCTTCATATCTGTAACTTCTCTTTCAATATCAATAGCTTCTCTTTCACGATATGATGATTGTTCTGCTAATTCTGGAATCACTTCTTCAAAATGAGCTGTCTGTTTATAATCCTGCTTAAATAAGAATGTTCTAATTAAACGATGTCCTAATAAATCAGGATAACGACGTATTGGTGAAGTAAAATGTGTATAATATTCATCAGCTAAACCAAAATGTCCTAAACATTGTGCATCATATCTTGCTTTTTGCATACATCTTAATAATAATGTTGAAACAATCACGTGCTCATCTGTTCCCTTAGACGCATGAATAATGGCATTTAATTCATTTGGATAAACATGTTCTAGAGATCCTTTAATCGTATATCCTAATGGTTTTACAATATTCACAAATTGTTGTAATTTCTTAATCTTTGGCTGTTCATGAACACGATAGATAAATGGCAAATCCATCCATTTAAAATGTTGAGCTACTGTTTCATTGGCTTTCAACATAAACTCTTCAATAATTTTATCAGAAGCTCCTCGTTTTCTTAAAACAACATCCGTTGGTTTTCCTTGTTTATCAACAAGAACCTTGGCTTCATCAACATCAAAATCTATAGCTCCACGTTCATCTCTGACTTTTCTTAATAATGTGGCTAATTCCTGCATTAAAAAGAACAGCGGCACAGCTGGCGCATATTCCTGCTGTGATTTTTGATCACCATCTAAAATCTTATTCACATTATTATATGTCATACGATAAGAAGAATGAATCACTGTCGGTAAAATATCATGATTGACAACTTCACCCTGCTTATTGATTTCCATAATACAACTGATTGTATATCGATCCGTATTGGGATTTAATGAACATATTCCATTAGATAATTTATGTGGTAACATAGGAATAACACGATCAACCAGATAAATAGATGTTCCTCTTTTAATCGCTTCCTTATCTAAAGGTGAACCTTCTGTCACATAATAAGAAACATCAGCAATATGAACTCCTAGCTGATAATGTCCATTATCTAATTTCTTTAAAGAAATTGCATCATCTAAATCCTTAGCATCATCACCATCAATTGTGACAATCAGCTCACTTCTTAAATCTACACGATTTTCAATATCACTTGGATCAATTTCATCCGATATATTTTCTATCTGCTCATAGACTTCTTTAGGAAATTCTATATCCACATCATGGGCATGAACAATTGATAAAATATCTATACCAGGATCATTACGATGTCCTATAATTTTAACAATATCACCTTTAATTTGTGGTTTAAAAGTCTTAATTTCTACAACAACCTTATGCCCAGGCATAGCTCCATGCATATGTGCTGCATCAACAATAATTGGTTTATCAAATTTTTGGTCATCTGCTTTGACAAGATAGTCTTTTCTTCCACGTTTGACTTCTCCAACATAACGAAGTTTACCACGCTTTAAAACACGTACAACACGCCCTTCTTCACGTTGTCCACGAGATTTGATTTTTTCTATTAAGACTGTATCATTATGAAGTGCATCTTTCATATTAGAATCATGAATATAAAATTCTCTATCTTCATCAACCTTCACAAAACCAAAACCGCGTTTATTTAATTCTAAAACACCTTTGTAGTATTGAAGTTGATTAATTAAATAATAATCATTGATACGACTTCTTATAATTAATCCTTCATCTTCCATTTCATTAATTAACTTAATAAATGAAACATAATCCTGTGTTTCTGTCATATGAAAATGTTCAGCTAACTCCTGAATCTTTCTTCTTGTATATGTTTGATCAGCCAACAGTTCCAATATCTCTTCTTTCAACTTTATCACCTCCTATTTATTCTATTAATAAAAAGAGGACACCTCAAAGTGCCCTACTGATTAACCCATTCTAATTACGATTGCAAGAACAAAAAATGCAATTGCAAGTCCAACAGTTATACGTGTTAAAACCAAATCAGCTCCTCTTTCTTTTTGATGAGCAAATAGGTTTGAGCTTTGACCAGTCAAAGCATTCACAACACCATCAGATTTTCCACTTTGTAATAGGCATACAACAATAAGAGCAATTGAAACAAGAATCAATAAAATATTTAAAATCATTGTCGTACCTCCTTTTCTTTTTATACATTAGCACAGATATCATAGCATAATGAACATCAAATTACAATACTTTTATTTTTCATAAAAATTTTCATAAGAATTGGAGCTGCAACAAGATAAAAAAAGAAATTTCCTACCGCATGAAAAGTATCAAATAATAGACCAGATAAATAATAAACAATAAATAAAGAGGGTCCACCAATCATTAATTTATCTAAAGAGACAATAAACCCAAATATGTAACCCATCAAAAAAGCAAATACTGCCATCACAAGAAGATGGGGTTGTTTATGTATTCTCTTAAAAAAATCCATTAAACATTGTGTCAACAAACAAATCACAATCCAGGCCAATATTTGAAAAAAAGTCCAAATACCCATACCTAAATACATATTCGATACAAGTGTTGTCACAAGTGTCAGCTTAATGCCAAAGCCTAAACCAAAAAGCATGACAGAAATAATAATAATCGATGTGACGGGTTTGATATTAGGTAATGACTGCAGCGCTATACGAGATGCAATATTAACTGCAGCCAATATCCCTATTAAACTGATTTCCTTAACTTTATCCATTTTGTGAATAAATCCACTCAAGTTGATCACCATTTTTGAGGGTATAGGCACCTGCTCCTACACTTGGATATGTTCCATTCACACGATATTTCCATCCAGACCTCCCACCATAATCAAATTCTGAAAGACCATTAATCGCTTTTACATAAACAGTTTGCCTCAAACCACTTGATTTTAAAGATATTTCATAATTATCTGTTAAAACTTTTAAAGCATCAAATGCACTCATTCCTTCATCAAACTCAACATAATCACTTGCAATCACGCCATCAACACCTGTAATCGTCACATAAACAGATTCCACCATTTCATCTGTTGGTTCTTCAACTTCCTCTTCTTCGACTTCCTGTGTTTTTTGTGTTTCATTTGTTGATGTAGACTGTGATTGTGAAGATGAGGGCTGTTGTGATGAGGATTGTTTTGTTGATGATGATTGCTGTTTTTGTGTTGATGAATTATCTTTTGAAGCAGTACTCTCTTTTTTAGTTTCTGTAGATTGATTCTCTGTTGTATCTTCTTGTTGTTTTGTTTCTTCTTGTTGCTGTGGCTGAGTTTCACTTAAGGTCACAGGTGTTGTCTGTGTTGGTGCTGCAAACAAAGCATGATAAAGGCTAAAGCCTCCAATAATCAAAAAACATACAACGACGAATATAATTGTATACTTCTTTGTTTTATTCAAATATTTTTCTTCCTTTCAATAAAACCAGGCCACTCACAACAAACAATAAACCATATCCTAAAATCCATGAAGTATCATCTGTTTGCACAACATCAGCTTTCTTTGATGTTTCTTTTGGCTGTTCTTCTTTTTTCACTTCAGTTGTCTGTTGTGGTTTTTCTTCAACAGGTTTTGTTGTTTCCTGGCTTTGTTGTGTTGTTTTCACCAATTCAGCATACTGCTGATGTGCTTTTGCATAGACTGAACCATTATAATAATATCCAACTGTCTGAATTCCCTGCATAGTTGCCCAATCATTAACTTCACCTTTTGCACTATACCAGAAACTTCCATTGTCATTTTGATAATTTAATAAAATATCATATGGATTATATTCTCCCTGATTATATGTTCCATCTTTTACACCTTGTGCATCTGCCGTTAACAAACCTGATAATACTGAAGCTTGTGTATTGACATTGACACCACTATAACTATCTTGATATCCTGCCTGTCCATCTTGTGTTGATTGGATATAAGCAATGGATTTTTGAATTGTTTCTTGATATTTCTGTGAATCTACTAAAGCTAAAGATTCAATGACCCATCCCGTAATATCTAAACTTGGTCCATAATTTGAACCAAAAGCACCATTTTCATCGATTAAGCTTGCTAGATAATCAGCTGCTAAAGTTAATTTTGGTGAATTGACAACATATAATGCATAAACACCATAAACTTGATAGTTCGCATATGTAGATGTATTTTGCTTATCAAAAGCACCATTTTCCTGTACACAGTTTTCTAACATTTCAACATAGTTTGTTCCTTGATAGTTTCTTGGATCATCTCCATGTAATGTTAATGTAATCACTGCTTGTGCTATTTCTGAAGCATAATCACTTGCCAGCAATTGGTCAATCTCCTTATCATCAGATTCCAAACCAATAGCTTCATAGGCAAGCACTTCTCCAAAACTTGCAAATTCTGCTTTTTGTGAATAAAAGTTCTTTGCTGCTGCACAACTTTCATCATAGCTGAGTGCTGATGTAGGTGCGATTTGACCTAAAATCATCACTGTCATTAATAATAAACTTGTAAAAATTTTCTTCATTTTGTCCTCCTCTTTCTCTAGACAAAAATAGGACATCTCTGCCCTAGAATTGAAACTAGAACGACTTTATACTCCGTAAAGTGTATTCCAAGATGTTGGCATGTATTCCGGCTCAAGTTCATCGTCTTTGCTCCTTCCCAGTTACCCAGTGGCTATATTGCATTGACTCCCTTTCACGGCTGCGGGACAGCTCAGGATTCACACCTGCTTCCATTTTCATGAAATATTTCTATTCCCAACCAACAAATTCATAAACTTTTACGCCCTCATTATATACCATTCTGCAGTGATAATAAAGAAAAAGAAGCACAATGACATGCCTCTATTTCACTATTATTTTTCCTAAATATACTCCAATTATACATCCAATGACACTAATCAATGCATATAATATAGCTAAAAGATAAAAACCATCTTCTAAAAGTGTCAAAGTTTCTAGAGAAAATGTAGAAAATGTTGTAAATCCTCCACAGACTCCTGTTTTTAAAAATAAATTCATTGAGGGTGATATACGATCTTTCGAAAATATACCAACAACGATTCCAATCATAAATGCACCTAAGATATTTGTTATGAGTGTTAATATAGGAAAATGACTCTTCAAAGGAATGAGACTGATTCCATATCGCAATATAGCTCCAAGTGCTCCTCCAAGTCCAACCCATAAGAATTTATCCATTATATTCCTCCATCGCAACTACACTAAACTTTTGATTTTTTTCTATCAAAGTAACTGTTGTTGTATATTGGAGGCTCTTTAATATAGGATTTTCTTCTTTAAAAGTGATTTGAACCTCTATATCATAATAAGTATAATCCTCTAATCCTGCCAATGCCTTATGTGATTCCACATTAGAAAGAATATCATAGCGGATAACTTCCGGTAAAGTTTTTAACTGACTGACATTCTTGTAATATTCATTTTGTGCATATGCTGTAAAGTCATCTTTTTTATCAGCATAAAAGTAATCAATACCGCCAATCTCTCCATCTTCTTTATTAGATAAAGTATAATAATCACTTACAAAATATGCAGCTACCAACTGTCTTTCAGCTGTTTTATCTCCACGATTGATTGCTGTTACAAGTTGATTATAAATATCACTCATCAGTTTTGTTTCATTACTGGATTCAACATATTCAATTGTAACTGGAGTTTGAGTCTCTTCTTTTTCATCATTGTTTAAAACAAAGACCATAGAGAAAACAATACCTATCACAAGAATCAGAATAATCGCATATTTTTTCTTTGCTTTTTGGATAATTCTCTGATATGGTTTTGTATCCTTAATTGATGGTAAATATTCACTTTTAATAAAAATATTAAGAATCGTTAAAAGTGGTTTGTACTTACGATCAATCATATTGGTCGCTTCTACAAAAAGTTCAAATAAAATCATTAATGTAATAAACACAATAGTTGCAGCAATTCTATCAAACAGATAGAGATATGAACATAATGAAAATAAAACTGTAACAGCATATAGGATTAAAACACTTTTTGTTTGTCCAAGTTCTAATGAAAACATTAATTTATGATGAAGGTGGTTACGATCAGCTTCACTAAAGCTTTTATGATGGACTTTACGTCTTATAATCGCAATAAATGTATCCATGATAGGCACCATCAAGACCACAATAGGTGCACCTAAAGTAAAGAATGATGAGCTCTTATAACCAAATCCTAACAAGGAGATGACTGCAATCATAAAACCAATAAATAAAGCTCCACAATCACCTAAAAAAATAGATGCAGGATGGAAATTATAAACCAGAAAGCCACCAATCGCTCCAGCTAAAAGCAACGATAAAGAAGATATATCAGTACGTCCATATGTTAATGATGTTAAAGAAATGGTAACTAAAACAATAATAGAAATACCTGCACACAATCCATCTAATCCATCAATCAGATTAATCGCATTACTGATACCGACAATCCATAAAATAGTAATAATAATAGCTAAAACATAAGAAACCGAATCTGGTAAAAAGGGAATACTAAAACCTTTTAAAACAATATCTCCATAGATAATGACAACTAATGCTGCAATGACTTGACCAAGCATTTTTAACTTTGGTGATAAATCATGAATATCATCATAAAAACCAGTTATAAAAATAATAAACCCACCTATTAATATGGCATTAATTTGTGTATCGGTTTTTAAAAAGATGGTTGTTCCAATTAAGAAACTCATATAAATCGCATAACCACCAGTTCTCGCAATAATCCCTTTATGTATTGTTCGTTTATTTGTATGAGCAATAATGCCAAGTTTTTTTGAAACTTTCCCCACCATTGGAACAAGAATTAAGCTTAATATGAATGTAACAACAAACGATAAACATATTTCTAAACTCATGCTCATTGCTCCTTTCTTCCAATCTATATCTTTTGTTATATCATAAATATGTGAATTTGCGAAGTCCTGACAGTATATATTTCCATGATTTTATATTTAAATCTCAGTATTATTAGGGATAAATCTTATTTATTATTCATTAAAAATACATTTGGTGTCCGTTTATTATAACACCATATTTATACAAAAAACTATATTATCTATAATTCTTATATTATTTAAACACATCAACTTTAATAAAAATCAATTTATCTCCATAGAACATCAATGTCATGTTGGATTATATTCAACTCAACTAAGCCAACAATGTCTCAATGTTTTTAAGAAAAGGTCATGCGTATTATTTTAAAAGTGAATCTACAGAAGAAAAATATGAACTCTATACTGATAACAAATCTAAGCTTATCCATTTAAAAAGAATGAGAAATGATATGATCATTATGATATTCTTTTAAAAACACATTTGATAAGTTTCATTCACAAACAACTTTCTTTATTTATATATCCATATATATCATTATTGCTTTACTTCATCTTATTCCTATCATAAAAGAAATTATTGATATTAAAAATATATGTCTTTATTTATCTTCTTTTTTTGCTTAAAGTCTATTCATAAAGATGTTATAATGAAAACATAAGGAGGAAAACGAAAATGCATAAATTAGGTATTTCTGTATACCCTGATAAAACACCTATGGAAGAGGTATACACTTATATGGAAAAAGCTGCCAAACTTGGTTTCAGCAGAATTTTCACATGTTTCTTATCTATTCCAGATGAAGAAAGAGAAAGTTATCTTGTAACGTTTAAAGATTTTATGAAAAAGGCTCATGAATTAGGATTTGAAGTTGCAGCTGATACAAATCCACAAGTATTTGAGTTAATTGGAGCTACACCAGATAACTTAAAACCATTCGCAGATTTGGGATTAGATATTATTAGAATGGATGGTAACTTTGGGACTCAAGGTGATATTCAATTAACACGTAATCCATACAATATTAAAATTGAATTTAATGCAAGTATGGATATGGGAGTAGAACTTTTAATTAATAATGGTGGAAATAAAGATCAAATCACAATGTGTCATAACTTCTTCCCTGAACGTTATACAGGTTTAGATTTTGATTTATTTATGGACTTTAACCGTTATTGGAAAGAATTAAACTTACATACTGCTGCATTTGTTTCTAGTAACAATGAACATACAATTGGACCATGGCAAGTCTTCTGTGGTTTACCAACTGTTGAAATTATGCGTGGTTTACCAATTGATTTACAAGCTCGTTATATGTTAGCAACTGGTGATGTAGATGATATCTTAATTGGTAACTACCCTGCTACTGATGAAGAATTAGAAGCATTGTCTAAAGTTAATATGCAAGCTATTGAAATTAAAGTTGATGAAGCTGTAGGTATTACTCAAAACGAGAAAGAAATCATGTATGATTTCGCACCTCATTGGGATCGTTATGATCATTCTTCATTTATGTTACGTTCTTCATCACCTCGTGTTTGGTTCAAAGCTAAAAAGAGTGTTCAAGATGGAACTATGGGACAATCTGCTAACATGAAAGTTGAATCTCAATCTATTCCATATAGAGATCCAGGTAAAAAAGTCTTTACACGTGGAGATGTTTTAATCGTTAATGATAACTTGGCTCATTATCGTGGTGAACTTGAAATCGTTTTAACTGAAATTCCAAATGATGGTGAACGTAATTTAGTTGCGACTGTTAAACCTGAAGAATTAATGTTACTTGATTTCATTAAACCAGGGCATCATTTTAAAATTTTAAAATAATTGATGATAAAAGAATCATGATTTTGAAATTATGATTCTTTTTTGTATACTATCTTTGATATATAACAAGATAAAAATGAACTCGTTTGACTTTCTACATATTTCAAAAATAGCTAATGATATTATTATAGAATTTCTCAAAAAAACTGCATTATAATTCTATGTTTTATATTTTAGGAAAAATGTGTAAGATATTTAATAGATATAAAAAAATGTGAAAAAACATAAAATTTAGTTAAGAAAAAAGTGTTTAATATATTTGAATACTTTTGGAATTTTGTGATAAAATATATATAGTTAAAGTGTGGTGATAATATGGAAAGACTTAAACGTAAAGTTGATAAGGTGCTTGAGGATTGGAAAAAAAGTGAAAATAGATATCCTTTGATTATAAAAGGAGCTCGCCAAATAGGTAAAACTGAGGCTATAGAGCACTTTGCTAAAAATCATTATGAGTCAATCATTGAAATTAATTTTATTCTTCAAAAGCAATACAAAACTATATTTAATGATGGTTTTGATGTGGATACAATCATAAAAAATATTTCTCTCATTAATCCTGAATTTCGATTCATTGAAAATGAAACATTGTTTTTCTTTGATGAAATACAGGACTGTATTAACTGTGCAACAAGTTTAAAATCTTTTCTAATAGATGGTCGATATGATGTTATTTGTTCTGGTTCACTAATGGGAATCAACTATCAGGAAATAGAATCAAACAGTGTTGGATATAAACAAGATTACGAAATGTATTCTTTAGATTTTGAAGAATTTTTATGGGCAAAAGGTTATAATGATGAACAGATAGAAAGCTTCTATCAGAAAATGCTGAATGTTCAACCATTAACAACATTGGAATATCAGATTCTTTTAGAAAACTTCAGAGAGTACATGGTATTAGGGGGTATGCCAAAGGTCGTTTTTACCTTTGTAACGCAAAAGAACTATAGTGGAACACTTCAATTACAAAAACAGCTTTTATTAGATTATGAAGAGGATATCACAAAATATGCAGGTGGATTAGATAAAGGAAAAATCTTGGATGTCTATAGAAAAATTCCTGTATTTTTAGGAAGTGAGAATAAAAAATTTAAGATTTCAAAGATAAAGAAAAATGCAAGAAATAGAGATTATGTAGGAATTGTAGATTGGCTATCTAACGCTGGTATTGTGAATGTTTGTTATTGTATGGAACTTCCAGAGTTACCATTGAAAGGAAATTATAATCCAGATAACTATAAATTGTATTTTGGTGATACGGGATTATTGATAGGATCTCTTGATGAGGAAGTTCAGGAAGACCTTCGTTACAATAAGAATTTTAACACGTATAAAGGGGCATTATATGAAAATATCATATCAGAAATGCTTGTTAAACAAGGATATAAACTTTATTTCTATAAAAATGAGAAAAGTACCATTGAAATGGACTTTATGATAAGAGATAGAAACTCTCTTATTCCAATCGAAGTAAAAGCAAATGATCAGGCTACAACATCACTTAATAAATTGATAAAGAATCAGAAATATTCAGATATCCATTATGGAATTAAGTTTGCTAATAAGAATATAGGATTTAATGGTTATTTCTATACTTTTCCATACTTTTTAGCATTCTTTTTAAAAAGATTCTTAAAAGATAAAAATAATATGGAGATAAGATAAATAAGATATAAATATGATGAATTGATAAAGTGTAGATAATAAGATATAAAGTTTTTACAATGAGAAATTATAAAAATTTTTAGATATCTTTATAATAAAGGTAAATAAACTGACATAAAAACATGAGAGTCTGACAAAAAGATAAATCTAAAAAATCATAAAATAGTAATCATTTTAGAGTCTTTTTTTTCATTTATTGTTTATTTATTGACTGACGAAATGAAACATGATATTTTGAAAATAGATTGGAGGATGAAAAAATGTATTTTGAAAAATCAAAAGGTTTCCCGCAAGACTTCTTATGGGGTAGTGCTTCTGCTGCATACCAAGTTGAAGGTGGATGGGATGCTGATGGAAAAGGTGTTTCTAACTGGGACAAATTTGTAAGAATTCCTGGTAAAACATTTAAAGCAACAACTGGTGATAAGGCTGTTGATCATTATCATCGCTATAAAGAAGATGTCAAATTAATGGCAGAAATGGGACTTAAAACATATCGTTTTTCTATTGCCTGGACAAGAATTTATCCAAATGGTAATGGTGAAATAAATGAAGCCGGTCTTCAATTCTATGATAATTTAATTAATGAATTATTAAAATATGGTATTGAACCAATGGTGACAATTTATCATTGGGATATGCCTCAAGCTTTAGAAGATCAATATCATGGTTGGGAAAATCGTCAAATTGTTGAAGATTATGTACATTATGCCAAAACTCTTTTTGAAAGATACGGTGATCGTGTTAAATATTGGATTACAATGAATGAACAAAATATCTTTACATCTTTTGGATGGTTAAAAGGTATGCACCCACCAGGAAAAGAAAATGATATGAAAACATTCTATCAAGTGAATCATCATGCCAATATGGCCCATGCTAAAACTGTCATTGCATTAAAAGAAATGCACCCTGAAGCTAAAGTTGGTGCTTCATTTGCCTATAGCCCTTGCTATGCTTATGATAGAAAACCAGAAAATGCTATGGCTAAAGCTGATTATGATGATTTACAGAATTATTGGTGGATGGATATTTATGGATATGGTCGTTATCCAAAAAGTGCTTGGGCATATCTTGAAAGTTTAGGAGTAACGCCTGAAATTATGGATGGAGATATGGAAATCCTGAAAAAAGCTGCATCTCTTGTTGATTTTATGGGTGTTAATTATTACCAGACATGTGTTGCTGAATATAATGATATCACTGGTGTAGGCATGACCAATATAATGAATACAACTGGTGTTAAAGGAACTGCTGTCGTTCAAGGAATTCCTGGTCTATACAAGAACCCATCTAACGACTTTTTACCAACAACTGATTGGGATTGGACAATTGATCCTATGGGACTCAGAATGTGCTGCCGTGAAATTACATCTCGTTATAATTTACCTGTTGTGATTTCTGAAAATGGTTTAGGTGCTTTTGATAAAGTTGAAGATGGAAAAATTCATGATCCATATCGTATTGCTTACTTAAAAGCTCATATTGAAGAATTGAAGAAAGCTATTGATGATGGATGTCAAGTATTAGCTTATTGTACATGGTCTTATACTGATTTATTAAGCTGGTTAAATGGTTATCAGAAGAGATATGGATTTGTTTATGTGGACAGAGAAGAAGATGAAAACTCTGGAACTTTGAACAGAATTCCAAAAGATTCTTATTATTGGTATAAGAAAGTTATTGAAACAAATGGTGAAGAATTGTAAATCATTTTCAATTGATATCCTATAAATGTAAAAAAGATTTTCACATGAAAATCTTTTTTTATCTTATGAATGATTTGATCCATCAATAGGCGCAATTAGAACTTTACCAGTTCCACGATAAACGTTGACCAAGCCTTCTCCAGAGGCAGCTGAACCCGCTAAGGTCTTCCCTGAACGTTCTACTTTAAATTCCAAACTTCCACTCCATGCTATGGCCATATTACCATCAATTTTTAAGACATCATCTTCTAATGTTACTTCGATCAATTCTTCTTTTGGACATACAGATTCCAAGCAAACAATACCTGAACCTTCAATTCCTAAATTAAACAGTCCTTCATTTCCAGCAACTGCAGATGATAAATTAGAACGCATAACTGCCTTATGTTTCAGACTCGCTTCACATGCTAGAAACAAACCATCATCTAAGACTATCGAGTGATTCCATTCATTTAAATCAATTAAAAGAATATGTTTATATGTTGGTTCTAATACAAGAATACCCTCACCTGTATATTCTGGCTTAATAGCTGTTTCTCCTGTTACTTTTCCTCTGACTGCTTTCGATAACAAATCTCCTACACCTTTTAATCCTGTTGTGGCATAGACATTACCAACCATCCATTGCATAGCCCCCGCTTGAACAACAACATTAGCCTGAGAAATATCACAGATAACTTGTCTTTTGCGAATATTCATTTCACTACAAAAATAAGCAGTCTGTGCATGATTAGGCATAACACTTAAATCTCTTTGATATTCAATAACTTGAAAGGAACCTTTTCGTTCAATGATTTGAACATCATTATTATTTGTAAAATTAGAAATTTTAAACATTTGTATTCCTCCTTTTCTCCATTATATCATGAATTATTTTTATTGATTCATTTATCATAATGATGAAAAAGTTTTAATATGTTAAAATAATTATGGTGATAGAATGAAACTGATAAGAAAATTACAACAAAAAGAGCATTTTACAGAAAGAGAATCACAAATTGCTGATTATATCTTAAATCATTGTGAACAGGTTCTACAGATGACAACAAGACAATTGGCTAGTGAGACTTATACAAGTGCTACAGTGATTGTGCGTTTTGTTAAAAAACTGGGTTATCAGGGATTTAATGATTTCAAAATTCATTTATTATCCGACCTTAAAGAAAGTGGTTTTCAGGAGATTGAGGTCAGTGATAGTGAAAGTCTGATCTCTTCAGTCAATAAGGTCTCTTCTTTACATGAAAAAGTTCTTTTAGAAACCAAAAATAATCTCTCTATTCATGATTTAGAAAAAATACAGACTGCTTTGGAAAAAGTCAATCAGGTTGATATTTTTGCAATTGATGCAAATGCATCAATTGGAGAATACATTTCTCATCATATAATGCAGGCAGGTAAAATCTCTCATGTCTATCAGTCTATAGATAAAATATTATTATATGAGTTTCTCATTCCTCATTCTGTTATTATTGTGATTTCTAGAATGGGTCAAAATAAAAATATACTCAAAGCCATTAGAAACTTAAGGATGAAAGGTCATTTTGTTATTTTAATGACAGGTAATGAAAAGTCTTTATTAGCTGAAAATTCTGATGTCTGTTTGTTATGTAGTTATAAAGAAAATATTACGGAGTTAGGAGATTCTCTTTTTCACACTTCTGTTTCATATCTTTTTGATATTATCATTTCCATCATTATTAAAAATAATTATGATACAGCTATTAAATTATATCAAATTCATGATCAGCTTTATGAATATTAGTTTACAGCGTTACATCTTAAAAAGCTTCTTTATCAAAAAAGATGTGACGCTGTTTTATTATTTTTATATTGTCTTTTCTTTAGCTCCACCTTTTCTTATAATACATATAAATCAAAAGAAAGGATGATTACATATGATTCAATTAATTGGACCTATTGGTGCATTACTAACAACAATTTCATTTATACCTCAAGTACTACAAGTTTTAAAAACAAGAGATGTGTCTGGCATTTCTTTAGGGATGTATATCATTTTTGTATTAGGTGTTATATTATGGACAATTTATGGTTTTATTCTTAATGACTTAACTATCATTATATCTAATGGAGTTACGACGCTTCTATCAGGAATTGTCCTCTTTTATAAATACAAAGAATCTTTTCTTCAATAAGAAAGCCAGGCGTTTAACTACGCTGACTATCCCCTGTCGCATAATCAATAATCACACCTGGCTGAACATTATAAACAAAAACATTAAATTCAATATCTAATCCCTGATCTTCAACTGACATAGCTTCCATTAATACACCTTTTGCGACAAGATTATCTCCTTCAAAAATAGGTGTTACACGATATAAAACATGATTTCCTGTATCTTTGATATAGTCTGCTACTTCGTTTTCAAAAGGTAACATCCCTTCTGTATTCAGATATCTTGTCCCTGTAATGAGATTTTCCTCATTCGCATTTTCACCTGTTAACTGATACCCTATTAAATGACAACGATTATATAAGTATTTTCCATCAACAAAATCATATTTTTTAATTTGCCATCCTGATGGTTTAATCATACCAATACTTTCTCTTTCTTTTGTTGGCATTGTGTCTTCTGAAACATTCGCAAAAGCCACACCACATCTTCCTAAAAAATCTAGAGGACTATATTTTTCAAATGTTTCTGTCGTTAAATCATTTTCATCAAAATAAGGCACATTATCATTAATCACAACATAGGCTTCTCCACTATATTCTGGAATATCTTCAATATCAATGGCACTATATGTCTGCTGATGATATTCAACACCAATATATCCACCTATCGCTATGATACAAGCTACAAACAACTTCCACATTCTCTTTTTATATGTCTTTCTTTTTTTATATCTTCTTCTCATGTCTACACCTCAATACATTTTTATTTATCCATCATATCAATTGCATTTTGAGCCTGTGCTACATCTGACAAATTCTCCAACATGAAATATGTATGATAATTTCTTCCTCTTCTCGTATAAACAGTTTCACTAAATAAGATTGTTCCATTTCCATTTTTGTGAATATGAATTTCCATAGGTGGTAATTGACTTCCATCATACATTTCTATCTTATTTCCATGTTTAATCATAATCTTTTTATTTGTAATCACATAAAATATTTTATTTCTTAAATATATCTTTTGAATTAATCTCCCAAAGACAAGATATAAACCGACCAATATAAAAGGAATTCCCCAAAGTATAAAAAATAACGATGATTGACTTTGGATGATTGAATATTCAAAAAAGAAACAAAATGATAACCAAAAAATTCCAAAAATCATCATAATCATATCTCCACCAGTTATCAAATGTCCTTTTTCTGGTTTTCCTTTCCACAATATATATTCATCCTGAGTAATATAAGGTTTACAAAAATCATATTGAATCATATCATCCATATTAACATTCCTTTCTTGGTATATAAATTAATTTCATCATCCCATTATTTTCACGATAATTCATTAATTCAAGAGGTATGGTCAAATTATTGTCTTGAAATAATCTGATTCCTGAACCTAAAAGTGTTGGTATCACAGTGATATGATACTCATCAATCAAATGATTTTTCAGCAGTGACTGAATGATTTGAGCACCACCACAAATCCAGATATCTTTTCCATCATCCTGTTTCAAATGTGAAACAAGATCCTGTGGATTTTCTTGAGTAAAGATAATATGCGATGTAGAATGCTTTGGATGATGCGTCACAATATAACTTTTTAAATGAGGATAAACCCACTGATCTGGTGATAATTCTGTAACAATTTGATGATAGGTTTTCCATCCCATAATCACTGTATCTATATTTTGAATGAATTCTGAATAGGTATCTATATTTTCTTTATCTATATCTTGTCCTGCTAGCCAGTCTACATTTCCATGTTGATCAGCTATATATCCATCTAAGCTCATAGCAATAAATAAAATCACTTTTCTCATTAACTCACCTCAATGTATTCAAATTATATCATGTCCTCACCTTATCGTCATTTCTTTTTATTTACCATTTATTTGAAAAAAAGAAGATTGATATATATCAACCTTCTCATTATTTTTTATTGAGCATTGGAAGCGGCAATTTTAACTTTACTGAAATAATCAGAAATGATTTTACGTGTTGTTTCATCGTATTCAAAAACTTCATCTTTATCATTTCCAGTTCTAGGTACATAAGCATTGATTCCTTTGAAATCACCATTGGCAAGTTCATCCATAACTTCCTGATTAGCAGAAGTATATCCTACAAAGCTTGAGTTATCCATAGCTGCATCATAACTAGAAGCATAATTAATGAATTCATGAGCTAATTCTACATTTTCAGCATTCTTAGGAATAACCATAGCATCACTCCATAAGTTTGTTCCTGTTTCAGGCATATAGAATCCCATGTTTTCATTTTCACTCATAACATAAGCAGCATCTCCAGAATAAATCAATCCTAAAGCTTTTCTACCTTGAGCCATGTTATCAATAATTTCATCAGTGACAATTTCTGGTTCCATTGTTTCAACACATTTCACTAACCAGTTATAAGCTTCTTCTAATTCTTTTTCATCTTTTGTATTCATTGAATATCCTAAAGCTTTTAATGCCATCATGAATGAATCACGTTCAGAATCATATAGATAAATATCTCCTTTGTATTTAGTATCTAAGAAAATATTGTATCCTTCTTTTTCTAAGTCAGCTTCACTCACCTTTGTTTTATCATAAACAATTCCTACTGTTCCCCAGAAATAAGGAATTGAATAATCATTGTTTGGATCATATGGTAAACCTTTGACAGCATCAACAAGTTCATCCATACATGTAATCTTATCTTGATCTAATTTTTGAACAAGATCTTCCTGAATTAATCTTTCAATCATATAATCACTTGGAACTAAGATATCATATGGTTCTCCATTTGCCACTTTGATATACATAGCTTCATTTGAATCAAAATAATCCACAACAACAGTTGCTCCTGTGAGATCTTCAAAACCAGAGATAAAGTTTTCACCCATGTATTCTCCCCAGTTATAAAGGTGTAATTCTTGTCCAGCATATGGCTTATCTGCATTTGAATCCCCTCCACACGCTGTTAAAGTAAACATTGTTGCAACCGCTAATAAACTAGTTAATAACTTTTTCATCTTTTTTCTCCCTTCTTGCTTTAATTAGTGGTACTACATTGATAATCACTAAGACTACCGTTATCAATACTACGACAAGCGTAGATATTGCATTGATTGTTGGGTTAACTCTTTTACTCATTGTATAAACCATGATACTTAAGTTTTTAACCCCTCCCCCTGTTACAAAATATGAAATGATAAAATCATCAAATGACATTGTAAAGGCAATTAAGGCTCCTGATACAATACCAGGCATAATTTGTGGCACTAAAACTTTTGTTAAGGCTTGCCATGGTGTTGCTCCTAAATCCATTGCCGCATCAGATAGATTTGGATCTAGTGAACGTATCTTAGGCATCACACTTAAAATAACATAAGGTATACAGAATGTAATATGAGCAAGTAACATTGTCATAAAACCACGTTCTATATGAAATGTAATAAATAGTAACATCAATCCAATAGCTGTCACAATTTCTGGATTCATAATTGGAAAATCATTTAACTGCATCATGACTTTTTTAACAATCTTGCTTGATTTTGATAAACCAATGGCACTAATTGTTCCTACTATTGTCGATACAATTGTAGCAATCACAGCAACTGTAATTGTGACATATAATGATTCCATCATATCTCTATTTTGGAAGAGTTTTTCATACCAGTTTAAACTAAAACCAGTAAAATGTGTTAATGATTTACTTTCATTAAAAGAGAAGATAACCATAAATACAATTGGTAAATAGAAGAATAAAATCATCAGAACCATTAAAATTTTACCAATAATTCTCTTATCTTTTTTCATGATTCCTGATTCCCTCCTCCACTATTACGTTCATCAATTTTTCTAATTGCATACATACAAATCATCATAATGACTGCCATAATCATAGAGATTGCACTACCAAAGTTCCATTCTCCAACTGTAATAAATTGATTTTCAATCACGTTACCAATTAAGAAGAACTGTCCTCCACCAAGAAGTTTAGGAATAAAGAATGAACTCACTGCTGGTAAAAAGACAAGTGTTATTCCACTGACAACTCCTGATAAAGATAATGGCAAAGTGACACGTAAGAATGTCTGAACTCTGTTCGCCCCTAAATCAGCACTGGCTTCTAATAATGATTTATCCATCTTACATAAAGATGTATTGATTTGTAGAATCATAAATGGAATAAAGTTATAAACCATTCCAAGCAATACAGAACCTTCTGTATATAACAACTCTACATCTTTAAATCCAAAGAAACCTAAAATTGTTTGAGCTATACCCCCATCAGAAAGAATTCCTATCCAGGCATATGTTCTGACTAACATATTAATCCACATTGGTAAAGTGATAGCTAAAACAAGAATATTACGAACACGATCACTGCTTCTTGCAATAAAATAAGCAACTGGATAACCTAAAATAACACAGATTATTGTTGTTTTAACAGCGATTGTTAATGAACGCCATAAGACAAGTAAAAAGTCTGGGTCGGTAAAAAACTTTTTAAAATGATCCAAAGTAAATGTAAAGTTAATGATGTCATTTCCACTTGTTGTTAATGAATAGAAAAGAATTAATAACATTGGTAATAAAATCATTAAGATAACCCATATCATATAGGGGCATGCTAATTGTGAAAAACGTTTCATTCTAGAACCCCATCTTTTCCATGACATGAATATCTTCAGGGAAGAATGTTAAACCGACCTCTTTACCTTCTTCCACATAATCTGTTGTATGAATCTTTAATTCTCTACCTTCTGTTGAGAAAGTGACTTTATATGTTCCTTCTTCAATATGTTCAGGATCAAAATCATAATCTACATAAATATCTACAGATTCATCTTCATCATTCAATTTCCATCCTTGAGCATTTGCCCATGTTTTTAAATCTGTATCTAATGCTACAGATTCATCAAGTTCATCAACTGTCTTAAAGAAATTGAATGCCATAACCCCTTCATTCGCTCTTTCATTCTTCACAACAGGTTGATTCACAACAATGATCTTACGTTCTACTGATGTTCCACTTGAAGTCGAGAATGTCACTGCATATTCACCAATTTCTTCTTTTAAATCATAATCAATCTTACTGATAGAAATATAATCATCTGTTTCAGGATTCCATGCCTGTGCATCAGCACGCGCAATAATTTCAGCATCATCTAATGATTTGACATCTTCAATATCGACATAGAAATCATTGGCACTGATTTTTTCTTTTCCATTTTCAGATGTCACATCACGATTTCTGATGACATGCATATTCACTGTTACACTTGTTCCAGGAACAGTTTCAACCATCACTTCATAATGAACACCTTTAAAAAGAACACTTAAGACTTCTCCTGTCATTTTTCCATTTTGTACATCCACAATATCAATATCTTCTGGACGAATTACAACATCAACTGGTTGTTTATCCTTAAATCCAAAATCTACACAATCAAAAACAATATCATCAAATTTCACTTTATAATCTTCTAACATAACAGCTGGAATAATATTACTTTCTCCAATGAAGTTTGCGACATATCTATTTTCTGGTTCATTGTAGATTTCCTGAGGTGTCCCAACTTGTTGAATTTCCCCATCTTTCATAACCACAATCTTATCTGACATAGTCAAAGCTTCTTCCTGGTCATGAGTAACAAAAATAAATGTAATTCCAACTTCCTGTTGAATTCTCTTTAATTCATATTGCATTTCTTTTCTTAATTTTAAATCCAATGCTCCAAGTGGTTCATCCAATAATAAAACCTTAGGTTCATTAACAAGTGCTCTAGCAATCGCTACACGTTGTTGTTGTCCCCCTGAAAGAAGTGTAACGTTTTTATTTTCAAATCCTTCTAAACCAATGAGCTTTAACATTTTCATAACTTTTTGTTCAATAACGTCTTTACTCATTTTCTTAATTTTTAATCCAAAGGCAATATTTTGATAAACACTCATATGTGGGAAAAGAGCATATTTTTGAAAAACAGTATTTAACTCTCTTTTATGTGGAGGAACTTTACTGATTTCTTCTCCATCAAAAATAACTTCTCCCTCAGTAGCATCTAGAAAGCCACCTAAAATTCTCAGCAATGTTGTCTTTCCACAACCACTTGGTCCCAGTAAAGTGACAAACTCATTTTCATAAATATCAAGATTGACACCTTTTAAAACAATTTGTCCATCAAATTCTTTCACTATATTACGAAATTGTATTAATTTCTTCTGTTCCATTTTCATACTCCCTTCTTTTAAAACATTGGTGGTGTTGTCACCCACAATATCTTGGCATCACTAGACCCATTATTGATAAAATAATGACTTTCTTTGCCATCCATATAAAATGTTTCTTTGGCTTTTAATCTATATTTTTTATTTCCACGAACTAAAGTGACATTTCCTTTTAAAATATAACCAAATTCTTCACCATTATGACATTCCATTTCTCTACTCTTTTCATGCCCATGAATCGTTAAAAGAATTGGTTCCATTTCATTTTTTTGAGCATTAGGAATAACCCATTCTATCGTATATTCATCTTTTTCATCTACAAAGAAATCTTGTGTATGAAAAACAATTTTCTCTTCCTGATCGGATTGAAAAAACTCTGAAAGATTGGTGCCCAGTGCCTCTAATAAATCCTCTAGTGTAGAGATACTTGGACTGGTTAGATTTCTTTCAACTTGAGAAAGAAATCCTTTTGTTAACTCACTTCTTGAAGCTAGTTCTTCCAAGGTTAAGTCATTTTTAATACGTAAATCTTTTAATTTCTTTCCAATGTCCATATTGTTTCCTCCATGTCACTATACTAAACTTTAAATTCTAAAAATCAAACAACTTTATTATACATATTTCTACCCCTAATGCAACAATAAATTTCATATTTTTAAAATAAAGTTCATAAATATTAAACTTCTCTCATTAAACATATTTGAATGTGAGTATCAGTCTTGCTATAATATGGTTTATAAAGGGGAGATTTTAATATGCATACATATCAACATCAAGTCCAATATTATGAAACAGATAAAATGCAAATTACACATCATTCTAATTACATTCGTTTTATGGAAGAAGCGAGAATTGACTTCTTAAACAAAATTGGTTTTGGCTATGATAAGATGGAAGAATTAGGTGTGAGTTCACCTGTTATAGGCATTCAATGTGATTACAAAAAAAGCACAACTTTTCCTGATCTTATAAATATTGAAACAAAAGTTTCAGCATATAAAGGAACACGCCTTGAAATCGAATATACTATGAAAGTCAATGATGACATTGTCGCTATTGGGAAAAGTTTACATTGTTTTCTAAATCAAAATGGTAGACCTATTATTTTAAAAAGAGCTTTGCCTGAACTGGATCAACTTCTTATTCAACTGCTTAATGAGGATACAAGTAATGTTTAGTGAACTCTTTCAAACTGATGGCTTTCATACATTGATATATCTTACCTGGTTTATTTTGCCTTTTCTCTTTGTGTTTTCATTAGCTTTTGGTATTAGAAATGAAGTTCAACAAAAAACAGGATTTAACTATGCTTTACTTATTGCAAGTCTATCTTTACTTTTTATGTTTGCTGCCATATTATTTATGTAGCCTTTTATTATTATAAACAACACAAAAATAAGTCATAACAAAAAACTAGCTTTTATGCTAGTTTTTTAAATGATAAACATCTTTTTTAATTGTATCGCAACTCCGTTGTCCTGTACAGTTGGGCAGATGATTTCTGCTCTTTGTTTGATATCGTCAATTGCATTTCCCATTGCGATAGGATGACCTACTGTCTCAAACATTTCTATATCATTAGGACCGTCTCCAAAGCAATAACTATTTTCTAATTCAATATGAAGTTCCTTTAAGACATCTAATATTCCGGTTGCTTTAGAAACTTCATTGGAATAGATTTCTAAACTATGATTGTCTGGATGTAATTCATAGGAAAATGGATGAAAACATGATATCGCATCATCTAATTCTTGTTGAGTTTTGGCCCATACTTCCATCTTAACTGTCTTTTGAGCAATATCATCTTCTTGATATTCAAAACAGAAATTATGGAAATCTATATTACAATGAGAATAAAAATCAAGTAAGCATTGATTATTCTGACTCATATAACAAAGTTTTGGAGTTTGTAAAACATATTCAATATTTTTCTCTTTGAGCTTATGACATAATTCTTTCACTTTTTGAGAATCCATGCATCTGACTTTCAAATCCTGATTCTGATACTTCACATTAGCCCCATTAGCTAAAACATATCCATCAAAGCCTATTTCTTTCACATTTTCTGCAATATATCCATATGGTCTCCCACTTGCAATAAAACATAAGTGTCCTTGTTTTTGAACTGATTTAATGGCATTTTTTACTTCATCAGTGATACGACCAAACTCTGGACAAAACAGTGTTCCATCAATATCAAAAAATATAATTTTTCTTTCCATTTAATCCACCCATCCAAAATGCTGACAAGCTTTATAAATTCCATCTTTATCTGCATCATCAGTCACATATGTTGCTTTTGCCTTTAATTCATTAATTGCATTTCCCATCGCAATAGAAGTCCATTTATCACTAAACATACTCAAATCATTCTTTTCATCACCAAAAACAACAACATCTTGATAATCTCCACCAAAATAATCAACAATTGCTTTAATACCTACTGATTTATCACCCGGTTCTACAAATAAATATTCTTTATGAAAACGACACCAAGGAAGTTCCTTTAATGTTTCTAATTTTTGTTCATCTGGTGCATAACAGGCAATATAAACTTTGTATATTTGATCATAGTTTCTTGGATCAAGTCCTTCTTCAACAACTGTATCCATATAAATATCATGTGTAAAATCATAGAAACGATTATCTGGTGCCAGACGTCTTGTTTCGTTATCTGGAGATATAGCCCAGATAAATCCTTTTTCTTTACACTCATCAATTAAAGCTATGCACTTATCATAATCTAAAGGCTTAATTTCAATGAGCTTTTCATTAATAGTAATTCCATTTCCCCCATCACTAACCATATTCTTAAAACCAAGCTCTTTCATATGATTGACTGCCATAGCATAACTTCTACCCGTCGCAATAGCAACAAAATGTCCATTTGCTTCTAATTCTTTAATTGTTCTTTTCGCTGATTCAGGAACATATTGATCTCCTGGTGTTCCTACAGCTAATGTTCCATCAATATCAAAGAAAAAATATTTCTTCTTTCCCACTTTTATCACCTCTGTCATCTATTCTAACAAAATCATATCAAAAATCTATTTTTTTACAGATAAAGAAAAAAGCATCATCAAATGATGACACTTCTTTAAACTATTGTAAATATTGTGTGTTTTCTAACATGACACCGCATCCTTCAGCAACGCAGTCTAATGCATTTTCTGCAACAAAGACAGGAACTCCTAATCCTTCTTCTAAGAATTTATCTAAGTTATGAAGTAAAGCTCCTCCACCAGTTAAGAAAATACCTTTGTTGACGATATCTGCTGAAAGTTCAGGTGGTGTTTGTTCAAGAACTTGTTTTGTAGAACGTAAGATTGTCATACAACATTCTTCTAAAGCTTCTTGTGTTTCTTGAGCATTTAATTGAATTGTATGAGGTAATCCAGTCACTAAATCTCTTCCTCTTACATCCATGACATCTTTTGGATCTGCTTCATAAGCACTACCAATTGTCATTTTAATTTCTTCTGCAGTACGATCTCCGATTAATAATTTATATTTATCTTTTACATATTTAATTAATTCAGCATCCATTTTGTCACCAGCAATCTTTAAAGATGTGCTTGTTACGATATCTCCTAATGAAAGAACTGCAATATCAGTTGTTCCCCCACCAATATCAACAACCATATTTCCTGATGGTTTAGAAATATCTAATCCAGCACCAATCGCTGCAACTTTTGGTTCTTCTTCAATATAAACTCTTTTCGCACCACATCTTAAAGCAACATCCTGAATAGCACTTTTTTCAATAGAAGTAATATTTGATGGACAGCAAATTAAGATTGTTGGTCTTGAGAAAACACCTTTTAAGTTTAGTTTATTAATAAAATGAGTTAATAATATTTCAGTAATTTGAAAATCTGCGATAACCCCATCTTTAAGAGGACGAATGGCTTGAAATTTACCTGGAGTTTTTCCAAGCATATCTCTTGCTTCTTCTCCTACAGCGATAGGTTTATTTGTTTCAGTATTGATAGTTACAACAGAAGGTTCATTAACAACAATTCCTTCACCTTTGACATAAATAAGAATGTTAGCTGTTCCTAAGTCAATACCAATTTCCTTTGATAATTTCATTGAACATTCCTCCTATAAGCATTTCTATTGTATCATTTTTCATATTAATTACAAGAAAAAATTATCACTATACCTACATAAATTTTATCTTTTTTTCAACCCCGTTTCATCTTCAATTATATTACGACTTATCTATGAAATTTATGTGAATATTTTAAAAAAAATTTAGATTCCTGAGAATCTAAATTTAGCTACTTGATTGTATCAAGAGTCTGTCCAATATACTTTTCTGGATTATATAATTGATCGTCTTTTTGTAGAATAAAATGTAAATGATTCTTCAAATCTGCTTCATAAACATTTTCTCCACTTTTTCCTATAGTATCTCCTTGTTTGACATCCTGGTTCAATTCCACTGACACTTCAGATAATGATTCATAAGTTGTAGAAATCTTATCACTGTTTGTAATTGTTACAACCCAACCTAAAACAGGGTCATTGGTCTTTTTTGTTACAGTTCCACTGATAGCTGCCATAACATCAAATGCTTCATTTTTATTTGCATAATCAACACCTTGATTAGGACGGTAAACATCTTCAAATAAAATAAGTGATTGTTCTTGCTTCGATGCATCATCATCTTTATCATAATAATATCTGACAATCCCAATCCCATCTTTAACAGGAGATTTTAATGTTTCAATTGTTTTTTCTTCTGTTGTGTCTTTGTTTTGATTTTCATCTACTTTTACAACTGTTTCATCTTCAAAATCTTTTGTATGCTCATCTAAAATATTTTGAACAATACCAATTCCTCCTAAAAACAAAGCTAAAGCTAATGAAATACCAAGTATCTTCTTATAATGAAATGATCTTTTCTTCATGTTTTCACCTCAACTTAAGTATGAACAAAAGTTAAGAGTCTATACTTTCAATTTGAATATTTTGATAATAATGATGTAAAATATCCTGATAATTTTTATTTTCTAAAGCCATGGCTTGCGCTCCATATTGACTCATTCCCACTCCATGACCATTACCTTTTGTAATAAAAGTATATCCTTTTGATGAGAATTTGATTTCAAAACATGAAGAAGCTAAAGAGAGTTTTTCTCTCATTTCTCTTCCTGTATACGTTTTTTGATTAATCATAACTTTTTCTACATAGCCACTGGATGTATAAGATGTCACTTCTATATGTTCTGGTGAAACTTGAAATATATCGGCCAACTGTTCCTTTGTAAATGTTTTTTCTCTCATATTATGTGGATCAATTGTCGTATCCCAATGACTATCCACCGATTTAAGATAAGCAACTTCTCCTGTAAAATAATCTTCACTATTGACAGTTTTCCCATTGCTGCTAGAAAAAAACAATGCCGATATATATTCTCCCTGATAAGTCATCACTTCCCCTTTCGTTTCAGAAATTGCTTCCTCTATCTTTTTTCTATTTTTTTCATATTGTTCTCCCCAGTTTTCCTTCATTTCATTTTCAGTTAAATAGACCTGTGATTGTGTTGTGTTATCCACTTTTAAATTCCTTGACAATACAAATGTTCGACTGGCAACTGCCTGTGCCTTTAACGCCTCCTTTTCAAAACTCACTGGCATTTCCCCGGCAATAACACCTATCAAATATTCTTCCAAAGGAATAGATAAAACCTGATCTTCTGTTTGGATACTGACTTTCTTTTCTTTATGATCAACCTGATATTGTGACTCTAACCATGTCAATGCATCCTGATAATGAAAACATCCTATCACTAATATCAAAGACAATATAAAAAGAAGTTTTGCATATATTTTCTTCATCATTGATATATATGCAACAACTTCCCATTTAGAATTGAAAACTTAAATTTCCAAACGCCAAGATAAAAGAAGCAAATAAATATCCTAATGCAACTGAAGCCACAATAAAAAATATGTGAAATTCTCTTTCCTTATTTTTTCTCACATACTGATCAAAACGAAAACAGCTCAGACCAACCATTGCAAATGCAATGGAAACAATATAAACAACAATATTGACAATGTGATAAACCATTCCTCCACCTCTTTTTCTTTTACATTATAATCATTATTTTATATAATAACAACAGGAGGAAACAAATTATGGAATATTTTCAAATACCTAAAACAAATTTAAAAGCATCTCGTCTTGCTTTAGGATGCATGCGTATTGCTGATAAAAGTTTTCAACAAGTTGAAGAACTTGTACAAACAGCGTTAGATAATGGAATTAACTTTTTTGACCATGCTGATATTTATGGTGGTGGTCAATCAGAAGCCATTTTTGGAGAAGTCTTAAAGGCACATCCTGACTATCGTCAAAAAATGATTATTCAAACAAAATGTGGGATTGTTCCTGGGAAACGTTATGATTTTTCAAAAGAACATATCTTACAAAGTGTGAATGCTTCTTTACAACGTTTAAATACTAATTATGTTGATATCTTACTATTACATCGCCCAGATGCATTATGTGATCCTAAGGAGGTTGCGGAAGCATTTGATCAATTATATCATGAAGGAAAAGTTAAATATTTTGGTGTTTCTAATCATACGCCATTACAAATTGAATTATTACAAAAATATACTCAACATCCTATTATTATTAATCAGTTACAGCTTTCTATTGTTCATTCTGTAATGATTGATTCTGGATTAAACATGAACATGAAAAAAGCCTGGGCTCAGGATAAAGATGGTGGTGTCTTAGATTATTGTCGTCTCCATGATATAACGATTCAACCTTGGAGTGTTGTACAGGCTTCATGGGAAGAAGGATGTTTTATTGATCATCCACAATATGCAAAACTAAACAAAGTCATGGATGATTTAGCCCATGAATATCATGTAACAAAGAGTGCTATTGCGATTGCATGGTTACTTCGTCATCCTGCATGTATGCAACCTATCATGGGAACGACTTCTCCTGTTCATTTAAAAGAAATGGTTGAAGCCTGTGATATCCAACTTACACGTCAACAATGGTACGATTTATATCTTGCAAGTGATAAGCCTCTTCCATAGGAGAATTTATGATTATCGAATTGAAAACTCTTGATCAGATTGATCCCTGCCAATTAGCTTATCATGCGAATGAAAAAAGTATTGGGACTTATTTAAGAAACAGCTTTCCCTATCCTTATACACTTGATCACGCTATGTCTTTTATAACTCATTCACTCGAACATCATGGTATCGACTTTGGCATTGTCGTTGATGGGATTTGTATCGGCTGTATTGGTGGGACTTTACAAAATGATATCTATGTTAAAAATTGTGAATTAGGTTATTGGATCAATCCTCAATATGCTCATAGAGGAATTATGAAAAGATCTGTACAATTGTTTTGTCAGCATATTTTTCAATGCTATTCTATTCATAAAATCTATGCTGAAGTCTTTAAAGACAACATTGCCTCATGTAAAGTTTTAGAATGGAATCATTTTCAAGAGGAAGGCTACTTAAAAGAACATGCCTATAAAAATTTTCAATACCATGATGTTATTATTTATAGTTTAAGGAGACAAAGATGAAAATTAGAAAATCACAACTTCAAGATGTTGATTCTATTATGAATTTAATTCATCAGGCTCAACATTATTTTAAAGAAGCACACATTGATCAATGGCAAGATGGATATCCTATTTCTGATAATATTATTGAAGATATTCAGAAAAAAGCAAGTTATGTGATTTGTGATCAAGATATTATGGGAACAATGTATTTTGCGATAGAAAAAGATCCCAGCTATCATGTTATTCAGGGACAATGGTTAACAAATGATCAGCCTTATGCTGTGATTCATAGAATTGTTGTTGATGAAAATCACAAAGGACAAAATATCGCTCATCATCTTCTAGAATTTGCTATTTCGAAATGTTATGAAAAAGGTATTCATAGTATTCGTATTGATACCCATGAAGATAATTTATCAATGCAACGTTTTTTAAAAAAACATCATTTTGTAAAATGTGGTCAAATCACACTTTCAAGTGGTGCTCCTCGTATTGCTTTTGAAAAAATCATTGAATAAATTTTAACTAGCCTTCATACAGTAGAATTATGGAGGCTCTTTTTATGAAATATAATATCAATAAACCTTATCCTAAAATAGAAAATATTCAGGAAAATCAACAATATGGAAGAATTCTTTTATCTAATCTTGGAGGATTACACTCTGAAATGGGTGCTGTCAGTCTTTATTTTTATAATCATATTATTTTAAAAAAAGTATGGCCTAAACTATCTGAGGCCATGGAAAAAATTAGTATTGTAGAAATGTATCATTTAGATATATTTGCACATTTAATCTATGCCTTAGGATTAGATCCGAGATTATGGGATTATCAACAAGGCTATCTGCAATATTGGTCACCAGGATATAATGTTTATCCCTGTCAAATTCAATCATTACTAGAAAATGCAATCATACAGGAACAAAATACAATAGACATTTATCAACAACAGATTCTTTGTATTCAAGATTTTCAAATTCAAAAGATAATACAGCGTATTATCGAAGATGAACAATTGCATATTGAAATATTCACTTACTTCCTCAACGAATATTTACAAACCTATTAATCTAAATAGTTATTGATAAAAAATATTTTTTTTCATCGTATTCGTATTACTACCAAAAACTTGAATATTATTGTTGTAATTTAAAGGTATTTTTATAGTATGATAAAATACCTTCTTTTTGCATTCTGCTTAATTCAGCACTTAAAGCACTTCTATCTACCCCTAGATAGTCGGCTAATTGCTGTCTATTGTAAGGAATATCAAATATTTTAGAACCATGTTGAATGGCTTGTTGAGATAAATAAGAGAGAACTTTTTCTCTGATTGTTTTCTTTGAAAGTAATGAAAGTTTATGATTGAGTAATATGTTTTTCTTTGCAATCATCTCAATTAAATTCTGCAAAAGAATATGATGATATTCACATGAACAAGGACAAATCTTTATAATATGCGAAACATTTAAGAAAAGAACTTCACAATCTTGAATTGCAATAACATTGACCCCCATCTCATTTTGACTGACACAGGCATAAGCTTCACCAAAGACTTCTCCCTCATAAAGATGAGCAATTATCGTTTGATTTCCCCAATAATCACTCTTGACTATATGAGCTTCTCCTTTTAAGAGAATACCTATATTTTGTATTTTTTCACCACTTCGTACAATGGTTTGATTCTTCTTGTATTCTTTTTTATAACTATTTAAACAATTTAATAATTTTTCAATTTCATGTTCTGCAATTCCTCTAAATAGAGGATTATTTTTTATAATACTGAAATTCATATATACTCCCTTCGTTGTTAAAACAACATATTTGTTTTAGATAATATATTATAATGTGCTAGAAAATTCAAGGAGGAAAGAAATATGTTATCAAAAATGAAAAACATAGATGCTAAGGAAGTTATTGAACTCAAAGATATGATAGATATATATGAAGGACAAGTTCTAAGTCGTACGTTAAGTCAAAATGAAAATGTTTCTTTAACTTTATTTGGCTTTGATAAAGATGAAATGATATCTACACATCAATCAGAGGGTGACGCTTTATTAACTGTATTAGAAGGAAAAGCACGTATTACGATTGATGATACAGATTATATTTTAAAAACAGGTGAATCTATTGTTATGCCAGCATTACATCCACATGCTGTGTATGCATTAGAAAATATGAAAATGTTTTTAACTGTTATTTTTTAGGAGGTTTTTTATGGAAAATAAAATGTATTGTTTTCAGTGTCAGGAAACTGCAGGAAATGTAGCTTGTACACAAGTAGGTGTTTGTGGAAAAAGTGCTAAGACTGCTAATTTACAGGATTTATTAATTGATGTGACCAAAGGTCTCGCAAGTGTTTTAATGCAAGCTAGAAAAGAAGGAATAGAAGTTTTATGTGAAACAAATCAAATGATAAGCTTTAATTTATTTATCACGATTACAAATGCAAATTTTGATGATCAGATGATTACAGAGCAAATTCATAAAACTATTCAAGTTAAAAATGAATATTTAAATCAGATAGAAGAGAAAAATCATTTATCTGAAAGTGCCTTGTGGAATGGAGAAAATTTTAATGATAGAATTTCGCAAATAGGTGTTTTATCAACGCAAAATGAAGATATAAGAAGTTTAAAAGAACTCATAACATATGGTCTTAAAGGAATGGCTGCTTATAATAAGCACGCTAATGCATTGCATACATATAATGAAGAGATTGATATCTTTATGCAGGATATGCTCAATGAATTACAAAAAGATTTGACTCTTGATCAATTAATCCCATTGGTTATGAAAACAGGAGAATATGGTGTAAAAGTGATGGCTTTATTAGATGAAGCAAACACTTCTACTTATGGACACCCTGAAATGACTGAAGTCAATATTGGTGTTAGAAATAATCCAGGGATTCTTGTCTCAGGACATGATTTAAAAGATCTTGAAATATTATTAGAACAGACAAAAGGAACACATATTGATGTTTATACACATAGTGAAATGTTACCTGCTCATTATTATCCATTTTTCAAACAATATGATCATTTTGTTGGAAATTATGGAAATGCATGGTGGAAACAAAAAGAAGAATTTGAATCTTTTAATGGGCCTATTTTACTCACAACAAACTGTTTAGTGCCACCAAAAGCCAGCTACAAAGATCGTATCTATACAACTGGAGCTGTTGGTTTTGAGGGATGTAAGCATATTCCAATCAATGAAGATGGTATAAAGGATTTTAGTGCTTTGATTAAACATGCTAAAAAATGTCAAGCGCCTACTGAAATTGAAACTGGACATATTATTGGTGGATTTGCACATGAACAAGTTTTATCATTAGCTGATAAAATTGTTGACGCTATTCAATCTGGTGATATTAAGAAATTTGTTGTTATGGCGGGATGTGATGGAAGAATGAAATCTCGTCAATACTATGAAGACTTTGCGAAATCATTGCCACAAGATTCTGTGATTTTAACAGCTGGTTGTGCCAAATATAAATATAACAAACTCAATTTAGGAGAGATTCATGGTATCCCAAGAGTTTTAGATGCTGGTCAATGTAATGACTCATATTCTCTTGCACTTATTGCTTTAAAACTAAAAGAAGTATTAGGATTAGAAGACATTAATGATTTACCAATTGTTTATAATATTGCCTGGTATGAACAAAAAGCAGTTATTGTCTTACTTGCATTACTTTCTTTAGGAGTAAAAAATATACATTTAGGACCTACATTACCTGCATTTTTATCACCACGTATTATAGACTTCTTAGTTGAACATTTCCAAATAAGTGGTATACAAGATGTGGAAAGTGATATGAAATTATTTTATCCAGAATTATCATCAAATATGTATTCAAAAAATATGATTGTTTCAGAAGTTTTACAATCAAATCCAAATGCAGCGCAAATTCTCATAGAAGCAGGATTTGGATGTTTAGGTTGTCCTGCTTCTCAAACTGAATCGCTTGAAGAAGCATGTTTTGTTCATGGTGTGGATGTAGAAACTATATTAGAAAGATTAAATAATGGGGAATAATATGAGTGCATTTTTAAGTCATATTCATTATTGGTTATATCATAAAATTCAATACTTACAAAAAATCAATGATGCGCTCATTGATACTTATCAAATCAATAATCCCAACTGTTTATCTTTGATTCCCTATAATCAACCACTAGACCAAATCATTGATTTGAATCATATACATTACTCATTAAATAATCTTATTCAAGATGTAGAACATAGAAATACTCTTATTTTAAATGAAGTCTTTACTTGTCATACACTAGAACAAGTTAAAACTATCTATTTTCAATTAGGAAAACAAGAAAGTTCTCCTCATAAAAATGCTATTGAAGCATTTCAAAATATGAATTCTTATTTACTAGATGGTATGCCTTGTGATCAGGGAATAGATATTCTAATGTAGGAAAATGATCAAGTTCTTTTTGAATATAATCCAAATGTTCACTCTACTTCTCTTTCTTTTGAAACACTTCAAGCATTAAGAGAATCATGGATTCAAGGTTATTTATCTCAATCTCATATTGTTTTAATACCTTTAACCAAAACTCAATATTTATTAAAAATGGAGGATTAATATGTCAATTATTGATCGATTAACAGAAGAACATAATCAAATACTTATATTTTTAGACACATTTGAAAAAGATATTCTTAATCTTATGGAAGATAATATCTTTGATAAAAATAACTTTCTAGGACATATTCAATTTATACATGAATATGCAGACTGCAGACATCATCAAAGAGAAGAGAAAATTTTATTTAAATATATGGAAGAACATCTTGGTTTACCTGCACAAAAGTTAATTAGACATGGTATGCTCGTAGAACATAATCTTGCAAGATATTATGTCCAAGAACTAGAAAAATGTATTCATAATTATTTTTCCACACCTTCTCCTCAAATCAAATTAAGTATCATTGGTTTGGGTTATGCTTATTGTGATTTACTTAGAAGG
>NZ_JBVAYN010000021.1:0-40290 GCF_055420065.1 Massilimicrobiota sp. mt181 | reverse complement strand
TGTTGTTTTTCATGATGCGTATAGAAAGCTATTGAATATCTATGGAGATTCAATACATAACATCAGTTTAGATGCAGGATTCATAACACCTGCAATATGTCGAGAAATCATAGAGGATGGAATCAGACCTTATCTGCCATATAAAAGACCTATGACAAAAAAAGGATTCTTCAAGAAATATGAATATGTCTATGATGAAAAGCTGGATATTTATATATGTCCAAATAATAAGGACTTGAAATATGCCACAACAAACAAATCAGGATATAGGGAATACAAATCAAATCCAAAGGATTGTGAAGGATGTCCATTTTTAGAGCAGTGTACACAGAGCAAGAATCACCAGAAGGTCATCACAAGACACGTATGGGAAGGATATAGAGAGTTAGCGGATGAAATCAGATATACACCAGAATGGAAGAACATATACCCGTTAAGAAAAGAAACAATAGAAAGAGTCTATGCAGACTGTAAAGAAAAGCATGGATTAAGGTTTACGAGAATAAGAGGACTAAAGAAAAATCAACAGGAATCGTTGATTATTTTTGGCTGCCATAATTTAGGCAAATTAGCGAGAATGAAGAAAAGGAGAGGACTCATAAATACGACCTCACCGAATAAAAAAGAAAGAAATATAAGGAAAATAGTACAAATTTATCAATTTACATAAAAAATGAAAAGAAGTGGTAGATTTAATAAAAATTCTACCACTTTGTCAACAGTCTGAAGAGACGAATCATATTGATTCAGTCTCTTTAGTTTAAAAAGCCATTTTATAATTATCTTTACCAAAGCGTTTGATATATTCCTGTTCATTATTAGCCAGTCTTAATTTCATAATCACATTACTGATTAGTGCTGGAATAGAAGTGCCATCTTCATAAATGGATGAACCCCAAACTTGTTCAAAAAGATATGAAATACTAAAAGGTTGATAAGGATGAGCTATTAAAATGGATAAAAGCTTATATTCATTTTTTGTTAAAGTTAAAGCTTTGCCATTGCATGAACATGTTTTGGCTGTTGTATCCATGACAATGTCCTTGAAACGATAAATACGTCTTGGCTTTAAAATACCATTTTTATAAACAGATTGAATTTTAATATCTAAATCTTTTAATGAAAAGGGTTCTGTTAAATAATCATCAGCTCCTGCATTTAATAAAGATTCTAAATAATCAGGAGCAAGTGCATCACTTAAAACAATAACAATAGGTTGTCCTCTTAATTTGATTTGTACAAGAAAATCTCTAATTTGAATACGTGGAAAATTATCTTCTATAATGACACAATCATAAGTCTGATTATCAAAATAATCTACTAGATCCTTATAGCTTATCACTTGTTGACAGATATAATCTTTTGATTCTAAATAATCTTTGATTTGATCATTAAACTTTTTCTGACTATGAATAATCAATGCTTTAAATTGTCCAAACATAAAAATTCACCTCTTCATTAGTATAAATATGAAATTCAAAAAATACAATAGAATATATCCAAAATATTTTATTTCATTATATGAAAATGTATACTATTTACCTCTTATAAGAATGAATTTATATAGACATGGCGCAAATAAATTGATACAATGATGGAAAAAGAAATGGGGGATGTATTGAAATGGATATGAATAAGTTGCTTGAAGACTATGGATGTTTAACATTTAGTGATGAAGTCATGAGAGAACGTATTCCAAAATCAACTTATAAAGCTTTTCATGAAGCTTTAGATAAAGGAGAACCATTAGCAAAAGAAACGGCGACTGTTATTGCAAATGCAATGAAAATATGGGCTGTTGAAAATGGAGCAACACATTTTACACATTGGTTTACACCAATGACTGGATTAACTGCAGAAAAGCATGATGCCTTTTTAGAACCTGATGGAAATAAAGCTGTGTTAGAGTTTAGTGGAAAAACATTAAGAAAAGGAGAGCCTGATGCTTCTTCTTTCCCTTCAGGAGGATTACGTGCAACATTTGAAGCACGTGGTTATACTGCGTGGGATTGTACGTCACCAGCATTTGTGAAAGATGGTAGCTTGTATATTCCAACACTGTTTTGTTCATATACAGGTGAAGCCTTAGATAAAAAGACACCATTATTAAAATCTGTGGATGCCTTAACAAAAGCTTCTTGTCGTTTATTACCAATGCTTGGTATGGAAGGTGTGACACATGTTGATGCTTCTGTAGGAAGTGAACAGGAATATTTTTTGGTTGCTGATGAATATTATCAAAAGCGTATGGATTTAAAATTAACAGGAAGAACACTTTTTGGTGCAATGGCTCCAAAAGGTCAGGAATTGGAAGATCATTACTTTGGAAGTTTAAAACGTAAAGTGGCAGCTTTTATGAAAGAACTTGATCACGAATTATGGAAATATGGAATTCCTTCTAAAACAAAGCATAATGAAGTGGCACCAGCTCAACATGAAGTGGCTTGTGTCTACCGTAATGTCAATATTACAACAGACAATAATCATCTATTAATGTTATTGATGCAGGATATTGCGAAAAAACATGGTTTAAGATGTTTATTGCATGAAAAACCATTTGATGGTGTGAATGGTTCAGGAAAACATAATAACTGGTCAGTTGTAACAAATACAGGTGTAAACTTATTTAATCCAGGGAAAAATCCTAGCGAAAATTTACCATTCTTAGCTGCTCTTGCATGTACTGTAAAGGCAGTGGATGAATATGCAGATTTATTGCGTATGTCCACAGCAACAGCAGGTAATGATCATCGTTTAGGAGCGAATGAGGCACCTCCAGCTATTATTTCAATATTCCTTGGTGAAGATTTAGATAAAATTATTCACGCTATTATTGAAGGTAAAGAGCTGGAAGACGTAGAAAATGGAAGATTCCAGACCGGTGTTTCTGTTGTACCTGATTTCTCTAAAGATAATACAGATCGTAATCGTACATCACCTTTTGCTTTTACTGGAAATAAATTTGAATTTAGAGCTGTTGGATCATCTCAATCTATTGCTGGACCAAATACGATTTTAAATTCTATTTTGGCTACAGAAATGGAAGAAATGGCAGATGAAATTGAAAAAGGAAAAGAACCAATGGAAGTCATTAAAGAATTCTTATCAGAACATCAAAGAATTATCTTTAATGGTGATGGTTATTCTGCAAAGTGGGAAGAAGAAGCAAAAAGACGTGGACTTCCAAATCGTAAAAACACTGTGGAAGCTATGGAATGTCTAAAAGATGAAAAAATCATTCAAATGTTTAAGCGTTTAGGTGTTTATAGTGAGATTGAACTTGAATCACGTTATGAAATTCTTCTTGAAAACTATAATAAGACAATTCAGGTTGAAGCTTTAACTGCTTTAAAAATGGCTCGTAATGAAATATATCCAGCTGCATTATCTTATTTAAATCAGTTATCTCAAACAGCATTGCGTACAAAAGAATTAGCTATTCATAATGATTATTTGATTGATGATATTCAATTATTATCTGATATGTTATCACAAATGAAAAATCAGATGACTATTTTAGAAAGTCATGTTGAAAGAGCTCAAAAGAAAACAGGAGATATTTTAGAAATTGCTAAAATATGGCGTGATGATGTTTTAACAACAATGAATGAATTACGTCGTGTTGTTGATGAAATTGAAAATCATGTTGATGAAAAATATTGGCCAATGCCAACATATATGGATTTATTGTTTGGAATATAAGAAAAAATGAGTGTTATCATTGATAGCACTCATTTTGATTTTCTTTGATAAAGAAGATAACTTTCTTTCTTATTTTTTATGACTATGCTATAATAAATATAGTTGCGAAGGGGTGGTATTGATGAAGACAAGATTATATAAGCCAAGTGATTTAGATACAATTTTACAGATGTTTTATGATAATATTCATACAGTCTGTGTTAATGACTATACACTGGAACAGCTTGATGCATGGGCACCAAAAAATCCCGATGTTTATCGTTGGCAGGCATCGCTAAATCGTAATCATACATTGGTTGTAGAGAATGATAAGTTACAGCTTATTGGTTTTGCGGATGTTGGGGAAACAGGCTATTTAGATCGACTTTATGTGCATCCTGATTATTTACATCAGGGCGTTGGGTCTTTATTGGTTCAACAGCTTGAAAAATATGCTAGAGCAAAAGGCATTGTTTTTATGAATACAGCTGCTTCCATAACGTCAAAGCCTTTCTTTGAAAAACATGGTTATCATGTTTTAGAAGAACAGACAGTAGAAAGACGTGGAGTTAGATTAAGAAGATATTTAATGGAAAAGAAATTATGATAGAAAAAAGACATCATTTTACTGATGTCTTATTTTTGTATATGCATAAAAAAGAATATTAGCGATAATACCACCACATGTATCAATCATTACATCCATCCATTGTCCTGCTCTACCACCAATAAACAATTGATGCATTTCATCAGTGCAGGCATATAAAAATGTACATAATAAAGAATAAATCATGATTTGTTTTAATGAACATTGGTTTGCTGAAAAACCATAAATAAATGTAAAAGTTAAAACAGCATATTCACTCATATGGGCAGCTTTTCTGACTATAAATTCTGTAATGGGAATATGTAAATAGGTTTGAATCCAAAGAGTTATTTGAGAACTGAGTCCAGATGATTCTTCGCCTGTTTGTTGAGAAAACGAGAAAATAATAATCATAAGGATAATAGATGGAATAAAATATTTTAATCTTTTCATATCAACACCTCTAGGGTATTATAAAGGAACTTTTTCAATTCGACAAGATGATCTTAAATATGCATTCAATAAAGATTTATCGTATCATCTAAGAATAGATAATGATATAATAGAATGAGATAAATGAATAGGTGATGATTTTTATGAATTATGATAAGTTTCCAGAAACAAAAATTAAAGGTTATGATCAAGAGGCATTCGATGATTTATCATCTATGAAGCAAGAGTTGCTAGAAAAAATACACGATGTGAAATGTCTAGTTGTGGACTGTTATCCTGGTGTAGATGATGAAGTCTTGGATTTTATTCAAGATGTTTATGAACCTGAGATTGTGATAAGAAGTGAAGATATCTTTTATGATAAAGATAAACTTAATGAAATGATGAAACCTCATCTTACGGAAGATAGAGTCCGTGGTGTTATGTTCTATGGCGTTTTAGAAGATTTTGTTGATCATAAAAAGTTAGCGGAAATGAAAAAGGTTCTTCATGAACAAAAACGCATTTTGATTTATGGTGTTGGTGCAGGACTTATTAGTCAAGGAGATTTATACATTTATTGTGATTTAGCAAGATGGGAAATTCAATGCCGATATCGTCAAGGTATGCCTAATTTCAAAGCTGATAATGGTGATGAAGATTCTTTAAAGAAAATTAAAAGAGGTTTCTTTATAGAGTGGCGAGTTGCAGATAAACATAAAATGAAGATGTTTGAAAAGGTTGATTATTTTATTGACAGTAATCACAAAGGGCATCTTAAAATGGTCACTGGAGAAGCTTTAAGGAATGGATTAAAACAAATTGCAAAGCGTCCATTTAGACTTGTTCCTTACTTTGATCCAGGAGTATGGGGTGGACAATGGATGAAAGAACATTGTGGTTTAGATCCTCAAGAAAAGAATTATGCATGGAGCTTTGATGGTGTTCCTGAAGAGAACAGTTTATATTTAAGATTTGGAAAAACAAGAATTGAGATTCCAGCTATGGATCTGGTTTTATATCAACCAATAGAACTACTTGGTATGAAGAACTATTGTCGTTTTGGTGCAGAATTTCCAATTCGTTTTGATTTCCTTGATACGATTGATGGACAAAATCTAAGTTTACAAGTTCATCCTTTAACAGAATATATTAAATCACATTTTGGTATGACATACACCCAAGATGAAAGTTATTACATCTTAGATGCTCAAGAACATGGAGGCGTTTATTTAGGACTAAAAGAAAATATTGATGCCAAACAAATGATTGATGATTTAAAAGTAGCTCAGAGTGGTCAACAGTCCTTTGATGCAGATAAGTATGTCAATTTCTTTCCAGCTAAAAAACATGATCACTTTTTGATTCCTGCAGGAACAATCCATTGTTCATCATCAGGGTGTATGGTTCTAGAAATCAGTGCGACACCATATATCTTTACATTTAAACTATGGGACTGGGATCGTCTTGGTTTAGATGGATTGCCTAGACCCATTCATATTGAAGATGGTGAAAAGAATATTCAATGGAACCGTACAACAAAATGGGTAGAGGATAATCTTGTTAATCATGTTGAAATGATGCATCAAGATGATGAGTATTGTGAAGAAAAGACAGGATTACATGAACTGGAATTCATTGAGACAAGACGTTTTACAACGTCATGCCTCACACGACATTCTTCAAAAAATGGCGTTCATATGTTGAACTTGGTTGAAGGATCAAGTGCTGTGATTGAAAGTCCAACAGATGCATTTGAACCATTTATTGTGCATTATGCGGAAACATTTATTATTCCAAGTGCTGTTGGAGACTATACAATTAGACCATATGATGGTGAAGAAACAATTAAATTTATTAAGGCTTATATTAGAAACGGATAAACAGTAGCTTTGAAAGTTACTGTTTTTTGTAAAAGAAAAGAACTTGTCATATGACAAGCTCTAATCACTTAAATCTTCACCATTAGAAGCGATGACTTTCTTATACCAGTAGAAAGAATCTTTTCTATATCTATCTAAAGTTTTTAAATCGAATTCATCTCTGTCTACATAGATAAATCCATAACGTTTTACCATACCTTCATGAGTAGAAATTAAGTCAACTGCAGACCATGGGCAGTATCCTAACATTTCACATCCGTCACTGATTGCTAAACGAACTTGTGAAATATGATCTTGATAATATTTGATACGATATTGATCGTGAACTTTTCCATCTTCTGTTAATGTATCATAAGCTCCTAAACCATTTTCAGTGACTAATAATGGCAAACGATATCTAGAATACATTTCACGGATTGTCGCTCTGAAACCTTGTGGATCAATTTCCCAACCAAATTCAGTTGTTGGTAAGTGAGGATTTCTAAATCCTTTATACATTCCAGAAATACCTTTAGAAGTTTGTTGATCACTAGCACCTGATAAATCTTCAGTTCCATCAGACCATTCACAAGTTGCTGTATTGTAATAGTTGAAACCAATGAAATCTGGATGTCCGTTTTTCAATGCTTCTGCGTCTCCTTCTGCAAATTCAGGAGTGGCATCATTTTCTTCTAACCAAGCCCATACAATGTTGTTATAAACACCATAAACTGCCATATCTAAATATAACCAGTTTCTAATAGCGTTGAAATTTTGTGCAGCAAGAACATCTTCTGGTTTACAGCTTGCAGGGTAAACAAGTGAAATGTTTGGAGCAGGACCAATTTTAGCTCCTGGTAACATTTCATGACATAATGCCATAGCTTTTGCCTGAGCGACTAACATATGGTGGTTTTGTTGATAGATTTCTTTTAATTCGTTTGTGCATCCTTCTGGTAGATGAAGTGTTCCAATAACAGGTCCGCTTAAAGTTAAGACATTCTGTTCGTTGATTGTTAACCAGTATTTGACTCTGTCACCAAAGTTTTCAAACATCACTTTCGCAAAATTGACAAACCAATCAACAGATTCTCTATTCCCCCAGCTACCTCTTTCATCTAAAGCAGCAGGCATATCAAAGTGGAACATTGTCACTAATGGTTCGATCCCATATTTTAAACATTCATTAATGACATTATTATAATATTCAATTCCTTTAGGATTGATGTCTCCTGTTCCTTGAGGTAAGATTCTTGTCCATGCGATAGAAAAACGATAAGTTTTAAATCCCATTTCTGCCATTAAAGCAATATCTTCTTTATAACGATGATATTGGTCAGCACAAACAGTTAAATCAGAAGTTCCTTCTGGTACTTTTTTAACGTCCTGACATGATGGACCCTTTCCATCTTCTAAGTTTGCTCCTTCTACCTGATATGCAGAAGTACTTGCCCCCCAAAGAAAATCTTTAGGAAATGGTTTTAATGTTTTGTGTATCATAAATTTCCTCCTCTTTGTATTTACAACACTATTATAACGGAAACATAACAAAAACAAAAATTTTTCCAAAAGATGAAAAAAACTTTTTTCATCATGTTCTTTTGTCCATCAATAATACACTTGATGAAGTTATAATAGAAATAGGAGGAGGTTTTGATATGTTTGATTTTGGTGGATTTGAAACTATGTTTACAATTGTTTTTATTTTAGTGATAGGTGTGTTTGTTGTGACTTTTGTAAAAGGTATTGGACAATGGCATCGCAATAATCAATCACCACGATTGAATGTGGAAGCTCGTGTTGTTTCTAAGCGTATGGATACGAGGGTCCATCATGATATGGTCAATGATCATATGCATAACTATACCCATACATCAACATATTATTATGTCACTTTTGAAGTGAAGAGTCATGATCGTTTGGAATTTGCGGTTAATGGACGAGAATATGGAATGTTGGCAGAAGGTGACATAGGAGAATTGACTTTTCAGGGGACACGTTATATTGAATTTGTGAGAAAATAAAAAGAGATGAACTTGAAGGATCAGATATCTACTTCAAGTCCATCTCTTCATTTTGGATATTTTCCCATTTTTCTAAAAGTTCTTCCAGTTGTTGATTGCTTTCATCTATCTTTTTGACAACTTCATTGTATTTTTTATAGTCATTTAATATATCTTCATCCTGAAGTTGAGCATTCAATTCTTTGATTTGATTTTCTAAAAGAGAAATATCTTTTTCAATCTTTTTGATTTGATTTTGATGTTTACGTTGCATAGATTGAACTTTCTTGCTTTCTAAATAAGATAGATTTTTTTCTTTTGTTTCTTTAACAACAGTTGTCTTTTTATCTAGATATTGTGAATAGTTACCCGTATAGGTATGACTGCCATGTGGTGTCATTTCCACAACTTTTGTTGCCAGTTTATTGATAAAATAACGGTCATGGCTGATAAACAGAATCGTTCCTTCAAATGACATCAATGCATCTTCCAAAACTTCTTTGGATTCAATGTCTAAATGGTTCGTTGGTTCATCTAAAATCAGGAAGTTACAACGTGATAGAAGCAGCTTCATTAAGACAACGCGTCCACGTTCACCACCTGATAAGACATCGATTGTTTTAAAGACATCATCACCTTTAAATTGAAAAGATGCACAGGCATTTCTAATTTCTGTATTATTCATTTGTGGATATGTATCACTGATTTCTTGAAAAATCGTTTTATTGAAAGATAAAGACGTGTGTTCCTGATCGTAATAGCCAATCATCACTTTGCTGCCAAGTTTGATTTTACCTGCAGTCGGCAGATAGTCGTTTAAAATAATATGGAATAAAGTTGTTTTTCCAATACCATTAGGACCAATTAAAGCGACACGTTCTTGTTTTTTGACTTCAAAATTGATATGTTCAAATAAGGGTTTATCAAATGCCATTGCTAAATCTTTAACCTTTAAGACATCATAACCAGATTCGACAAGTGGTTGAAATTGAATGCGGATGGCCTGTGGCAGAGCATCTGGTTTTTCGACTTTTTCCATCTTGGCCAAAGCTTTTTCTTTGCTTTCAGCACGCTTGACTTGCTTTTCACGATTGAAAGATTTTAATAAGTCAATGCTTTCCTGCATTCGTTTGATTTCTTTTTGATTATCCATATAATGTTTGAGTTCAACTTCTCGATTATGTTTTTTGATAATTGCATATTCTTGATAAGAACATTTATAGGTTGTTGATTTTCCATGTTCGATTTCTACAATCTGATTGGAAATCTGATCAATGAAATAACGGTCATGGGATACCATGATAATGGCATGAGGATAATTTTTTAGATAATTTTCCAGCCATTCAATAGATTCTACATCAAGATGATTGGTAGGTTCATCTAATAATAAAAGATCAGGTTTTAATAAAAGCAATCTTCCTAAAGCTACACGTGTTTTTTGACCACCTGAAAGAATAGAAATAGGCATATCCCATGAAGATTCTTCAAATCCTAATCCTTTCAATACACCCTTGATCTGACTTTGGTAGCTGTAACCATCTTCTCTTTCGAATTCGTAGGTCAGTTGTTCGTATTCATTCATGATGGTATCTAAATTTTGGTTTTCAGCCATCAAATGTTCTAATTCACGAAGTCTTTTTTCTTTTTCTATCAATGGAGAAAAAACATCTTCTAACGCCTGATAGATAGAAAATTCTGGATTTAATGTATTATGCTGTGATAAATAACCGATACGTGTCGTTTTAGGCATGAAGATTTCTCCACTATCATAACTTTCTTCACCACAAATGATTCTCAGTAATGTTGTCTTACCAGCACCATTGACACCAATAATAGCTAATTTATCATGATTTTCAATTTTAAATGTAATATCTTTTAATATGTCAGTTCCTTGAAATGACTTTTTTAATGCGGAACAAGCTAATATCATTTTCATCACCTTGTCCATTGTAACATACAAATATCAAAAGATAAACTCTATTCCAAAGTTATAGTTGATTGTCTAAACATAATCTTGTATAATTGTATACAATAGTGAAAGGAGTTATACAAGATGAATTTAGCATATAAAGTTTTACAGGCGCATTTAAAAGAAGGAGAGTTAATTCCTGGGACACCAATTTGCATTGGAATAGACCAAACATTAACACAGGATTCAACAGGAACAATGGCTTATTTACAGTTAGAAGCCATGGATATAGGAAAAGTTGCAGTAGAAAAGGCTGTTGCTTATATTGATCATAACATGTTGCAGACAGGATTTGAAAATATGGATGATCATGAATTTATTCGTAGTGTTGCTAAAAAACATGGTATTACTTTTTCAAAACCAGGGAATGGTGTTTGCCATCAATTACAGTTAGAAAACTTTTCAAAACCTGGGAAAACATTGGTAGGAAGTGATTCACATACACCAACTTGTGGCGCAATGGGAATGATTGCGATTGGTGCTGGAGGATTGGATGTTGCAGTGGCTATGGCAACTGGAAAATATTATTTACAATGTCCAAGTGTCATTCAAGTGAATTTAACAGGGAAAAAAGCACCTTGGGTGAGTGCCAAAGACATTATTTTAAAGATTTTACAGACTTTAACTGTTAAAGGCGGAGTCAATAAGATTGTCGAATATACTGGTGATGGGATTGCTTCTTTGTCTTTAACAGATCGTGCAACAATTTGTAACATGGGGGCAGAATTAGGTGCCACAACATCTATTTTCCCAACAGATGAAAGAACTTTGGAATATTTAAAACAACAGGGACGTGAAGCTGATTATATTGAAATGAAAGCTGATGCAGATGCAAAGTATGATGAAAGATTGGATATTGATTTGTCTACTTTAGAACCATTGGTTGCCAAACCTCATAGTCCAGATGCAGTTGTCGCTGTTAAAGAGCTGGAAGGTATGCACATTAATCAGGTTGTGATTGGTTCATGTACGAATTCATCATTTGCTGATATGATGCGTGCTGCAAAAATCTTAAAAGGAAGAAAAGTGGCCGATCATGTGTCTTTGGTTATTGCGCCAGGATCTTCAAGTATTTTAGCGATGTTATCACAAAATGGAGCTTTAGCTGATATGATTCATGCTGGAGCGAGAATTCTTGAATGTGGCTGTGGACCATGTATTGGTATGGGGCAAGCACCACTTTCAAAAGGTATTTCTTTAAGAACAATCAATCGTAACTTTAAAGGACGTTCTGGAACAAATGATGCAGGTGTTTATCTTGTGTCTCCAGAAATTGCGGCCTTGTCAGCAATTCAAGGATATTTATCTTGTCAATTTGAAGATGATATGTATTTAGATGAAGTACCTTCTACACCATTTATTAAAAATGAAAATTTCTTTATTCATGAATATGATCCAAATACACAGGTTTATATGGGACCGAATATTAAACCAGTGCCTCGAGGAGAAAAATTATCAGATAATATTCAGGGGAAAGTTGTTTTAAAAGTGGGAGATAATATTTCTACAGATCATATTGTCCCTTCTGATTCAAAATTATTACCTTTCCGTTCTAATGTTCCACATCTTGCGAAATTTGCTTTTTCCAAAGTTGATGATCAATTCTACACAAGAGCAAAAGAAAATCATGGTGGTTTCATTGTTGGTGGAGATAACTATGGTCAAGGCTCATCACGTGAACATGCGGCTTTAGTACCAAATTATTTAAAGATTAAAGCTATTTTTGCTTTATCATTTGCTAGAATTCATCGTTCTAATTTGATTAATAATGGTATTTTACCAATTGTGATTGATCAAAAAGGTTATGATTTCTTTAATGAAGAAGATGAATATGTTTTATTGAATGTCAAAGAATCTGTTGAAAAAGATGAACCTATCATTGTTCAAAATGTAAGAACAAAAGACACTTTATCAACAGAATTAAAGCTTGCACCAAGAGAAAAAGTAATGATTTTGCATGGTGGATTATTAAATGCTATTAAAGATTTAGGAGGGGATTTTTAATGAAAGCTGTATTGATTCCTGGTGATGGAATTGGACCAGAAATTGCACAAAGTGTTGAAAGTATCACAAAAGCAATGAATTTAGATATTGAATGGGAGAAATATCGTGCTGGAGCTGAATATGCTAAAGAAACAGGTGAAGTCTTTGAACCAGGTCTAGTAGAAGCAATTGAAAAGTATCAATGGGCTTTAAAAGGCCCTACAGCAACACCGATTGGAACTGGCTTTAGAAGTGTCAATGTAGCATTAAGACAGAAATTTGAAACTTATGCCAATGTCAGACCTATTCGTTCTTTTCAAGGAATTGATTCAAAGTATGAAAATATTGATCTGGTTATTATTCGTGAAAATACTGAAGATTTATATAAAGGTATTGAATATATGCTCAATAAAGATATCGCTAATGGTGTCAAATTGATTACCCGAGAAGCCAGTGAAAGAATCTGTCGTTATGCTTTTGAATATGCGAAAATCAATAATCGTCATAAAGTGACAGCAGTGCATAAAGCTAATATTATGAAATATACAGATGGTCTCTTCTTGGAAGCTTTTAGAGATGTTGCTAAATGTTATCCAGAGATTGAAGCACAGGAAGTTATTGTTGATAATATGTGTATGCAGCTTGTCTTAAGACCTGAAACATTTGATGTTTTGGTGGCACCTAATCTATATGGTGATATTGTTTCAGATTTATGTGCTGGATTAGTTGGAGGATTAGGATTTGCGCCAAGTGGAAATATTGGAGATCAATATCGTATTTATGAAGCTGTTCATGGTAGTGCGCCAGATATCGCAGGTCAAAATATTGCTAATCCGAGTGCTTTATTACTCGCTTTTGCACTGATGCTGGAAGATATGGGAAAACAACAATCAGCTCAAACTTTAAGAGAAGCTTTATCAAAGGTTGTTGCAAAACAGGAAATTGTAACTCCTGATATTGGTGGACATGCAACCACAACAGAATTTGTTCAAGCGATTATTGATGAATTGTAGGAGGGGAAAATATGCCGTCACATAGTTTATTTGAACATGTTTCACACGGCTCTTTAGGAAATAAAATTTTTGATATTTTAAGAGATCGTATTTTAAATGAAGAATATGAACATGGCCAAAAGCTAAATGAATTAGCTTTAGCCAATGAATTAAAAATCAGTCGTACACCTATTCGTGAAGCTTTAAAGCAATTAGAGTTAGAAGGACTTGTTGAAAGTATTCCTAATAAAGGTGTTTATGTGAAAGGTTTTTCACCACGTGATATTGATGATATGTTTGAAATCCGTTGTGCTTTAGAAGGTTTGGCAATTCAACTTGCTATAGATAGAATGGATGAAGAACATTTGGCTAAAATTAAAGATGTTTTTGAACTGATGGAATTTTATACTGCAAAAAAAGATCAGGAAAAGATTAATGATTTGAATATCTTGTATCATGAAACGATTTATCAGGCAACGCAGTCTCAATATTTTGAACAATTATTAAAAGATGTTCATTATTATGTTTCAGTCACAAGTCGTCATTCCATTACACAACCAGAACGTTTGGAAACTGCTATCCAGGAACATCGTGCTATTTTGGATTCAATTGTGACAGGAGATAAAGAATTAGCCAAGAAAACAATCCAAAAACATATTCGAAAAACGCAGACGCTTGTTCGTGCATATTATGCTAACAAGAAAAAAGAAAAATAATAAATAAAAAGGAATGTCATTCATCAATTGACATTCTTTTTTCATGGTAAAATAGGTTTTTCTTTATTGAGAATAAATTCAAGTGTATACAATGGATAATAGCATACATTTTGAGAATTTTTAACAATATTTTGTGATAAAAATACATAAAACGAAGACTTTTATTATAAAAAAATGCATAAAACATATAAAAATATATTAAAAAAATGCAAATTGCATAAAAATATGCATATTAAGATTTGACAATGCTGGAATACCTTTTGAAATGTTATTTTCACAAGATATAATGATAAATTTTATAAAGAGATACGTTACTATTTATCAGTTAAATAAAGCTAGCAATATAGTTGTCTAACAAGGCAGAGGATTTATACTTAAATATCAAAAAAACTGTACGAACCAATTTGTAAATTTTTCGTTACAGTTTTTCTGAAATAATAAGATCATTTTTCGCTTTAAACTTTTGATTTGATTTGATAGTTATGAATACGTGTATTATATCTTGCGTAAGAAATTTCAATAACATGATGACTTGTGTCGTAAGTAATACGTTTTCTTCCTAATACCGGTCCATTTTCTAGATTTAATGATTTTAAAATATCAAGTGGTGGAAATTCAACATAAAATTCATCATCAAATTGGCTTACAGACATATTGCTTTGATAAAGATATGTATATAATGAAAAATCATTAGGAGTAGATATTTGAGGTATATGAAGAGAACTAGGAAGATAGTGTGTAAAATGAATATAAGGTTGACCATCTAAATAGTAACATCTTGTGATTTTTAAGCATTTCCTTGAAAAATATGGAAATAGCTCATTTTGTGGATCTATATCCATATATTCAAATTGTGTGTGCTCTTTTGTAACTTGATATCCCTGTTGATTTAAGATGGAAGAAAATGATTGACCATTGGATAATTTATTAAAAATATTATTACTGATTACAGTTGTTCCTTTGCCACTTTTTTTTGAAACATAACCATCATTTTCTAATAATTCAATAGCTTTTCTTACTGTGATTTTACTAACATTGAATTGTTTTTCTAATTCTGTTTCTGTAGGTAAGAAAGTGCCTACTGGATAGATTCCATTAATAATAGCATCTTTTAAAACTTCCATTATAGAGTAATAGAGTGGTACTTTTTCTGGCATTAAATATCCCCCTTTCAGTTTTATGGCTACATTATAGCATATTTAAAAAACAAATATAATAAATTTTATTATAAAATATAACATTATAATCTTTACATTTAAACATTATAATGTTATAATGCATATGAAAGATGAAGAGGAGGAAGAAGAAAATGGAAAAGTTCATGAAACTTATTGAACAAAAATTAATGCCTGTAGCTTTGAAAGTTAGTGGACAGAGACATATGCAGGCGGTTAGACAAGGGGTAATGAGTACGTTACCATTAACTATCGTAGGATCTTTCTTTTGTATTTTTATGAATTTGCCTATTGATGGTTATTCAGATTTTATTGCACCTTATTTGAACATCATAGATGTTCCTTATCGTTTTACTGTTGGTATTTTATCATTGTATGCTGCTTATGGTATTGGAGCTTCGTTAGCAAGATACTATAAACTGGATACATTAAACGGTGGTTTACTAGCGACTATTGCTTTTTTGGTATCAACTGTTGTGCCAACTCAGGTTACAGCAGGAATGCCAGAAGTCATCGCTGATGGGAGATATTTAACTATTTCTGGTTTGAGTGCAAGTTCTTTATTTGGAGCTATTGTTACATCATTAATTGCAGTAGAAATTTATCGTTTTTGTAAAGTTAAAAATATTACAATTAAAATGCCTGATGGTGTACCACCTGAAGTATCTAATTCATTTGCTGCACTATTCCCAGCTGCTATTGTAATTGTTATTTTCTGGGTTATTCGTTACTTCTTGAATTTTGATATTAGTGCGACACTTAGTAACTTATTAATGCCTTTAAAAGATATTTTATCAGGAAATAGTTTGTTTGGTGGATTATTAACTGTATTCTTAATTACATTCTTCTGGGTTTTAGGTATTCATGGACCGGCAATTATGTCACCAGTAATCAGACCAATTTGGGATACAGCTATTGCCGAAAATATGGATTTATTTGTTGCTGGAACAGCAGCAAGTCAATTACCAAATATTTTTACTGAACAATTTTTACAGTGGTTTATTTGGATTGGTGGAGCAGGTACAACATTAGCTCTGGTATGTTTAATGTTATTCTCTAAATCACAATATTTAAAAAGTTTAGGACGTTTATCTATCATCCCTGGAATCTTTAATATTAATGAACCAGTCATTTTTGGAGCACCAATTGTGATGAATCCAATTTTGGCAATTCCGTTTATTGTTGCACCATTGGTATGTACAGTGATTTCATATTTATTTACAATTTCAGGATTAGTACCAATGATGATGGCAAAATTACCATTTACATTGCCTGCGCCAATCGCTGCAATTATGTCTACTGATTGGACGATAATGGCAGGAGTTCTTGTTGTTATCAATTTTATTGTTGCTTTAGCTATTTATTACCCATTCTTTAAAATGTTTGAAAGACAACAATTAGAAAAAGAACTAAGTAAATAAAAAAGAAAGGAAAAAAAGACACTTGTCTTTTAAGGTGAGAACTATGGTACAAACAAAAACTTTTATTATTATGATCATTTGTTTTATTATGACATTATATTTTACTGAAAAATATTTTATGAAACATGAAGCAAAGATAGGATTATTGAAAATATTATTAGGATCTATCTCAATCTTAGCTTTATTAACAATCATTGTCAGTTTCTTTCCTGTGATATTTCCATTGCTTATCTATGTTTCAATGGTCATTGCAACTTTTGTTTGTACTTATAGTCGTCACAGATTTGCATATCGAAAGGAATGTTAAAATTGTATGAAAAGAAAATTAGGGATTTCTATATATCCAGAACATTCAACTATTGAAAAAGATAAGGCTTATATTGAATTAGCGCATCGCTATGGATTTGAAAGAATCTTTACATGTTTATTATCAGTCAATAAACCAAAGGAAATCATAAAGCAGGAATTTCAGGAAATCATTTCTTATGCCCGAAAATTAGGATTTGAAGTCATTTTAGATGTAGCACCCAATGTTTTTGATAAATTAGGAATTAGTTATGATCAGCTTGATTTTTTTGCTGATTTACATGCCAGTGGAATTCGTTTGGATATGGGATTTGATGGGTCAAAAGAGGCAATGTTAACATTTAATCCACAACAATTGGCTATTGAGATTAATATGAGCAATGATGTTGCATACGTTGATAATATTGCTACATACCAACCAAATTTTCCATATTTATATGGATGTCATAATTTCTATCCTCAAAGAGGAACAGGGTTGCCTTATGACTTTTTTGTAAAATGTACTCAACGTTTTAAAAAATATGGTTTAAGAACAGCTGCTTTTATTACTTCACAGTGTGCTCAGATAGGGCCATGGGATATTAATGATGGATTATGTACATTAGAAATGCATAGAGATTTACCAATTGAAGTTCAAGCAAAACATCTGTTTGCTACAGGACTTATTGATGATGTTATTATTGGGAATGCTTATGCCAGTGAAGAAGAGCTTAAAAAGCTTTCGCAAATTAATAAATATCAATTGGAAATAAATGTTGATATTTTACCAGAAACATCTTCTATTGAAAAGCAAATCATGTTTAATGAGCAACATTTTAGACGAGGAGATATTACACATGATGTTGTAAGAAGCACAGAAGTACGAAAAAAATATGCAAAAGAAACGATTTTAGAGCATGATCATTTAAAATCTTTTCAAAGAGGAGATATTCTCATAGGAAATCAGCAATTTGGGAAATATAAAGGAGAATTACAAGTTGCTTTAACAGCTCATCAAGATCAACGTAAAAATAAAGTTGCGCAGGTATGTCATGAGGAAATGATTTTGTTGGATTATATTTTGCCATGGACAAAATTTAAATTAAGAGAGAGAAGGCGAAATAATGGAACAGTTCATTATTAAAAATGCACGATTAATCAATGAGCAAAAAGTAGATATTCTTGTCAAAGATCATATGATTCAAGCTGTAGAAAAATCCATTGAGAATGATAATCAAATAGATGTTATTGAGCTAGATGATGATACTTATATTAGCTCTGGATGGATTGATGCTCATACTCATTGTTTTGAGAAGTTTGAAATTTATGCAGATAATTGTGAAGAAATTGGATATAAAAAAGGTGTTGCTGTAGTTGTAGATGCGGGAACAGCTGGTGCTGATAATATTGATGAATTTTATGAGAGTGTAAAAGATTGCCGAACACATGTTTATTCGTTGCTTAATATTTCAAAAACTGGTATTTATGCGCAAAATGAATTGGCTGATATGAATCATATTGATATTGATGCATTTGTGAAGGCTTATGAAAAGTATCCAAATTTCATTGTTGGTGTAAAAGCAAGAATGAGTAAAAGTGTAGTTGGTGATAGTGGAGATAAGCCTTTATTTAAAGCATTGGAAATAGCAGAAGCAAGCCATCTTCCATTAATGGTTCATATTGGAACAGCTCCATCTCATATTGATACTGTATGTCAATATTTGCGCCCTCATGATATCATAACACATATATTAAACCCTAAAGAGAATGGTATTTGGAATGGTCAATCTATTAAACCGTGTGTTTTAGAAGCTTATAAAAAAGGTGTTTATTTTGATTTGGGACATGGTACTGATAGTTTCTCATTTGACGTTTTAAAACATGCTAATGAGAATCAGATAAAAGTTTACAGTATTAGTAGTGATATTTATCATCGTAATCGTCAAAATGGTCCTGTTTATGATTTAGCAACAACAATGTCTAAGCTTTATGCTTATGATTACTCATTAGAAGAAATACTTGATGCTGTAACGATACATCCTGCTCAAATGTTACATCTCGAAAAACGTGGAAAGATTGAGAAAGGATATATTGGGGAATTTACTATTTTTAAAGTTGTGAATAAGCCAAAAGAGTTGATAGATTCTACGGGAAAGAAAGTTGTCGTATCCTCTTATATTCAACCAGTTGGGATTATTATTAATGATGAATATATTTGTCTTGAGGTGAAGGAAAATGGGAAATGTTTATGAAAAATATCATGTTAGTCGCATTATAAATGCTTCGGGGAAAATGACGATTTTAGGTGGATCGCGTGTGAGTGAAGAAGTATGTGAACATATGAAATTAGGTGCAACACATTTTTTTGAAATTAAGGATCTTTTAAACAAAACTGGTGAGTATCTGGCAGATTTGATAGGTGTTGAGTCTGCTTATATTGTAAATAGTGCCTCAGGAGCTATTGCACAAAGTGTTGCGAGTTGTGTATCAAGAGGAGATGCTTATCAATTACTTCATTTGCATAGTTCAGAAAACAAAAGAAGAGAAATTGTTATTTGTAAAGGTCATAATGTTGATTATGGAACACCTATTGAAGTGACGATTGGTGTTGGTGGTGGAAAAGTTGTTGAGGCAGGATATGCTAATTGCTGTACATTAGAACATGTACAATCATGTATTAATGAAAACACTGCTGCTTTAATTTATGTGAAATCACATCATTGTGTACAAAAAGGTATGCCAGATATGAAGGATTTTATTGCTTTAGGACATCAAAATCACCTGCCTGTTATCATTGATGCAGCAGCTGAAGAAGATTTACTTAAGTATTATCAGATGGATGCTGATGTTGTTATTTATAGTGGTACAAAAGCATTTGAGGGTCCAACATCAGGGTTGATGATTGGCAAAAAAGAGTTTATTGATCAAGTAAAAAAGCAAAGCCAAGGTATTGGCCGTGTTATGAAAGTTGGAAAAGAGAACATTTTAGGTTTAACATATGCTGTGGAACGCTATTTGACTCAACAACATTTAACCTTGGAACAACAGTCACAACGATTGAAAGGTTTTCATGAAAAAATTAATCAAATCGATGGATTATCAGCGAAATGTGTTCAAGATGGAGCTGGACGATTAATTATAAGAAGTGAAATTACATTTCATAAAGGTAATGCTATAGAAGTAGCTCAAAAACTTAAAACGGGAGACATCAAAATATATACACGAGATTATCGTGCTAATGAAGGAAAAATTGAAATTGATATTAGAGATGTCAGTGATCAGGAATTAGAAATAATTTATGAAAAAATAAAAAAGATTATGGAAGGAAGTTCATTATGAAAAAAACACCAAATTACTTAAATGATAAGATTTGTTTAAATGTATTGGCTAATTCATTAGAAAATGCAAAAGAAGTGTATCAGGCAGCTAAAGGTCATGTTTTAATTGGATTGTTATCAAAAAATTATCAAACAGTTTCAGAAGCAGTAGAAGACATGAAAAAATATGCTCAAGAAATTGATAACTCTATTTCTGTTGGTTTAGGTGCTGGTGATCCAAAGCAATGGGAAATGGTTGCAAAAATTGCTCAAGAAGTTCAACCACAACATGTTAATCAAGTTTTTACAGGAATTGGTTTTACACGAGCATTATTGAACCAAAATGAGACAGTAGTTAATGGACTTATTTCACCAAGTGGAACAGTTGGTATGGTTAAAATTTCAACTGGACCATTGAGCTCACAAGATGAACCTGCTATTGTTCCAATAAAAACGGCTATTGATATGTTAAAGGATATGGGATGCAGCTCAGTAAAATTTTTCCCTATGAAAGGATTATCAACAAAAGAAGAATATCAGGCAGTATGTAAAGCTTGTGCTGAGATGGATTTTATGATGGAACCTACAGGTGGTATTAATTTGACGAATTTTGAAGAAATTTGTAAAATAGCATTAGATGCAGGAGTCAAAAAGATTATTCCACATGTTTATACTTCTATTGTTGACAAAGAGACTGGAAAAACAAAGGTGCAAGATGTCCAAAAATTATTAGAGATAATGGAGAGATTATAAAAGAATGAAAATATTAGCTTTTGGTGAAGTCATGATGCGTATGATGCCACCTAACTATAAAACATTAACTCAAACTGATACATTAGAGTTTTTGTTCACTGGTACAGGAATGAATATTTTATCAGGTTTATATCAAATGGGAGATCAAGGATATCTAGCTACGCGTTTGCCTGATAATTCTGTTGGAAAAGCAGCTAGTGCTCATATGAGAAAATTGGGGATTCATGATGATTATGTCAATTATGGGGATAATCATATAGGTATTTATTTTTTAGAGCAGGGAATTGGAAACCGTGCAAGTCAGGTTACGTATTTAAATCGAAAAGATAGCTCTTTTGGTTTGAGTCAAGTAAGTGATTACGATTTTGACTGTTTGAATGATATGGATGCATTGCACATATGTGGTATTTCTTTAGCGTTAAATGATCGTTTGAGAGACATAGCTTTTTCATTTGCAAAAGAGGCTAAAAAAAGGAATGTAAAAGTTATTTTTGATTGTAATTTCAGACCAAGTTTGTGGATACATTCAAATAATGATCAAATTAAAAGAATTTATGAAGAAATGTTTTATTTGGCTGATATGGTTTTTGCAGGCATTAAAGATGCTAAACTTTTGCTTCAAAAAACTGTTGATGAATCACTTCCTTTTGATCAGCAATTGTCTTATATCTTTCAATCTATTTGTAGGGAATATCACATAGAGGCTATTTTTGGGACTATTCGCAATATGAAATCTTCTCAACAGTATTTATCTGGATATATGGTTCAAAAAGATTCTTTTATTAAAAGTCAAGAATATGAATTAACAGTTTATGATCGTGTTGGTGGTGGAGACGGATTTGCTGCTGGAGCTATTCATGGATATTTCCATCATATGGAGCAACAGGAATTAATCGAATATGCTACATGCAGTGGCGTGTTAGCTCATACGACATATGGAGATAGTCCAATTCTTCACAAAGATAACATTATTGATTTTATAAAACATGGAAAAATAGATATCAAGAGATAATAATAGGGGGACTGCAATTGATTTGTAGTCTTTTTTTGTTTCAATAAATGAAAATAATAAGCAAAGTGAGCTTTTTGATATTATACTTATAATTAAAGATAAAGGAGGACCGATTATGGAAAAGAAACCTGTAAAGATTGTTACAATTGGTGGAGGAAGTAGTTATACTCCAGAATTAATGGAAGGATTTATTAAAAGATATGAAGAACTTCCTATTAAAGAAATTTGGTTAGTTGATATTGAAGATGGAAAAGAAAAATTAGAAATTGTTGGTGCTATGGCTCAACGTATGTGGGATGCATCTCCTTATGATGTCAAAGTTCACTTGACTTTGGATCGTAGAGAAGCCTTACCAGGTGCAGATTTTGTGACAACACAATTTAGAGTTGGGTTGTTGAATGCACGTGTGAAAGATGAAAGAATTCCTTTCTCATATGGTATGTTAGGTCAGGAAACAAATGGGGCTGGAGGAATCTTTAAAGCTTTTAGAACAATTCCTGTTATTTTAAGCATTGTAGAAGATATGAAGGAATTATGTCCGGATGCATGGTTAATTAACTTTACAAATCCAAGTGGAATGGTCACAGAAGCTGTCATGAAATATGGAAAATGGGATAAAGTCATTGGATTATGTAATGTTCCAGTTGGAGCGATGATGGCTGAACCAGAAACAATTGGAAAAACATTGGATCAGTTGACTTATAAGTTTGCAGGATTGAATCACTTCCATTGGCATAAAGTTTATGATGAACATGGAAATGAAGTGACTCAACAGATTATTGATGCGATGTATGAAGGAAAAGATTCAGGAATTCCTGCTAATATTCATGATATTCCTTTCTTTAAAGAACAGTTGGATCAGATGCAAATGATTCCATGTGGATATCATAGATATTACTATCGTCAAGAAGAAATGTTAAAACATGGACTTGAAGAATATAATACAATTGGAACAAGAGCACAACAGGTGAAACAAACAGAAGAAGAATTGTTTGAATTGTATAAAAACCCTGAATTGGATCATAAACCAGAACAGTTAGCAAAACGTGGAGGAGCACATTATAGTGATGCTGCTTGTGAAACAATAGCATCAATCTATGCGAATAAGAATACACATATCGTTGTCACAACAAGAAATAATGGAGCTGTCCCAGATTTACCACCAGAAGCAGCGGTAGAAGTTTCATCATATGTAGGTGCAACTGGTGCAAAAGCTATTGCCTTTGGACCATTACAGAGTGCAGAAAGAGGATGGCTACAATGCATGAAGAATATGGAATGGTGTGTAGAAGAAGCAGCAGTCACAGGAAATTATGGAATGGCATTGCAGGCATTTATTTTGAATCCACAGATTCCATCAGGTGAAACTGCAAAGAGAGTATTGGATGAATTATTAATAGCTCATAAGAAATACTTACCTCAATTTGCAGAAAAAATTGCTGAGCTTGAAGCAGAAGGTGTCACAATCAAAGATGATGTCGCAAGAGAATTAACTGAAAAAGGATTATAATTATAAAAAAACAGTAAGAGTCAAATCTTACTGTTTTTTATGAATAATACAAAAATAAAATTTTAATAATTATATTATAATATTGAAATAATATTTTAATAAGTGTATGATTTTCTTGAGGTGATGATGATGTATGCCATTGGAATTATGTCTGGAACATCGATGGATGGTATTGATACTGTTTTGGTAGATATTGATGGTTTTCATATAGAAACAAAAGTAAAAGTTATAGGATATAATGAGTATCCAATGCCCTTAGATATGAAAGAGAAAATAAAAAAAGCGTGTGATGAAAAAGAATCTTGTGTAGACGAAATTTGCAGTCTTAATTTTGAATTAGGATATTTGTTTGTTGAGGCTGTGAGAATTTTGCTTAAAAAATATGATGTTGCACAAAAAGATATTTCTTTTATTGCGACACATGGTCAAACTATCTACCATATTCCTTTTTTTAAAAATCAATTAATACCATCCACACTACAGATAGGAGAACCAGCTGTGTTGGCATATGAGTTGAATACCACAGTGGTTTCTAATTTTAGGGTCATGGATATAGCTGCAGGTGGACAAGGGGCACCATTAGTACCTTATAGTGAATATTTGTTATATAGTGAGCCATGCAAGAATGTTGCCTTGCAAAATATTGGTGGTATTGGCAATGTGACATTGTTGGTGGGACAAGATATTGATGCAATCCAGGCTTTCGATACAGGACCAGGTAATATGATGATTAATGAAGCGTGTCGTCAGCTTTATCATTTAGAATATGATGATCAAGGAAAAATTGCAGCCAAGGGACATATTATAGATGGACTTTTGAATATGTTGATGAAGCATCCTTATATGTCAAAAAAGCCACCTAAATCTACAGGTCGTGAGGATTTTGGTGAAAACTATGTTCAACATCTTTTGTATTGTTATAAGCATGAAAAAGCAGAAAATATAGTTGCCACATTGACTTATTTTACTGCAAAATCTATAGCGTATCATTATCAACGTTATATTTTGCCAAATTATCCTTTAGATAAAGTTGTAATTGGTGGCGGTGGTAGTCATAACTTGACATTAATGAATATGATTCGTCAAGAATTATCACCTGTGAAAGTTTATACACAAGATGAAATGGGCTATTCAAGTGATGCAAAGGAAGCTATTGCCTTTGTGATTATGGGGAATGAAACATTGCATCACCATTTTTCTAATGTAAAAAGTGCCACTGGCGCAAAAGACTATGTCGTATTAGGAAATATCACACCTAAACCTAGATAATTCCTAGTAATTTTCTTTTTTGATTGATATAATGATTATTAGGTGATGATATTGTGAATTGTTTAGTACAAATTAGAGAAGCTCAAAAAAGTTATACGACAACAGAAAAGATAATTGCTGAATATATTTTAGAACATGCTCATGATATATTAAATGATTCAGCACAGGAGTTGGGGAAGAAAACACAGACTTCTGCAGCTGCAGTTATCCGTTTTTCTAAAAAACTAGGTTATAAAGGATTTAGTGATTTAAAAATCAGTTTAGCAGGATCTCAACAAAATGAAGAAGAAAATATTGATGCTGTTTTAGAGGAAACAGATGATCTCTCAACATTGATTCATAAATGTTGTCAATTGAATATTTTAACTGTTCAAAAAACATATCAGATGATTAATGAAAAGAATTTACAAAAAGCTATTGAATATATTATCAATGCTCAAACTGTCTATTTATTTGGAGTAGGTAGTTCTGCTATTGTGGCTTATGATTTTTCACAAAAACTAATTAGAATAGGTAAGAAAGCTATCTACAACTCTGATATTCATGTTCAAATGACATTTGCAGAAAGCATGTGTCCAACGGATGTTGCTATTTTTATTAGTTATTCAGGAATGACTACAGGATTAACAGGAATGGCTAAAAAGCTTAAGTCTGATGGTATACCATGTATTTCTATTACACAGAATTCTAAGAATATTGTGGCGAAAAATGCAACTGTTAATCTTTTTGTACCTCTAGAAGAGAAAGAAATTAGAATTGGAGCAATTTCATCAAGAACAGCTTCTTTAGTTATGACGGATCTTTTATACTATGGTGTTTATAAAAATGATTTACAGAATAATAAAGATAAACTTTTAGAAACGAGAAATCTTGTTTCTAGATTGTTGAAATAATAAATAGATTTCATCTTATTGTGTAAGAAGAAATCTTTTTTTGTAAAAGAAAAATAAAATATATTGACAAATTAATTCAAAAAATGGATAATAAAATTGAAATAAAGTTTTAATACTGTGAGGAATTATGAATAAAATAGAGAAATTTTTAAGTGATGCATATAAAGACAATGTTTTTCCGGGATGTTGTTGTTCTATTATAAATCGCCAAAATATAGAACGTTATTGTGTTGGTTACAAAACACACATTAAACCTGTTGAAAAGAATCAGATAGATACTTTATATGATTTAGCAAGTCTTACAAAAGTTGTTGGAACGACACCAATGATTTTAAAATTAATTCAAGAAAAATACATATCTTATCAAACCCCTGTATATAAAATTTTACCTATGTTTACAAATAAAAATATCACTATTTTCCATTTGTTGACCCATACATCTGGACTGCCAGCAGATTTTGACTGGGAAATGAATGAAGATAAGAAAGCTATTATTCAAAGAATTTGTTATTATTCTCATCAGGTTGACCATGGAAAGAAAGTTGTCTATTCGGATTTGGGTTATATTATTTTAGGCGAAATTATAGAAATATTGACACAACAATCTTTACAACAAATTTTATCTAAAAAAATTTTCCAGCCTTTGGAAATGTTTAATACAGGTTTTTGTCCACAAGAGATTGATAAATGTGCACCTACTGAATATAGTTCGCATGTTCACTATGTTTTAAAAGGAGAAGTACATGATCATAAAGCGTTTATGATGAATGGGGTAGCAGGGCACGCAGGGGTATTTTCAAATATTTTTGATTTAGAACATTATGCACGAATGATTTTGAATTATGGAAAATATAAAAATCGAACATTTTTAGATGAGCAATATATCAATGATATGTTTACAAATTTTTCTCCTATGCATGAAATTCCCAGAGGAATAGGTTTTTTAACCTATGCTCCAGATAGTCTTTTTTCATCATTGAATTCTGTAAAAACAATAGCTCATACTGGTTTTACAGGTACATCAATGCTGATTGATTTAGAAAATCAAGTTGCTATTATTCTTTTATCTAATAGAGTTCATCCATCACGAAAAAACACAAAAATATTAGATTGGCGTAGTGAGTTTCATGATTTTGTAATGAAATGTATCATTGGTGAGAATGTTGATAATTCAATAAAAAAGAAGATTGCTGATTAACAATCTTCCTCTGATTTTATAGAGTTGTATAGATCGGTTTGTTTTGTTGATTATGTAGATTTTTAGCTAAGTGATTTATAATTAAATCTATGGTTATAAAAACAAGTGCTTGAGAATCTACAAAGAAATGTAAATCTTCATTGTTAAAAGTTGGTAAAATAATTTCTTTGTCAATTTTTTGATGAAAACTATGATGATTGTTTTGTGTTACTAAAATGATTTTTGATTGCGATTCATAAGCATATTGAATAGCATCTTTAATAACAGTTGTTTCAGCTGACAATGATAGAAAGATATTTAAATCTTCTTTGTATGACATAAGTGCTTTTTCAGTCATAATGCTTGAATTGACTATGGCTTCAGAATCAATACCAATTGTACAAAGACGATAAGAAAAATATTGGGCTGATAATCCTGTTTCATGAATACCGTATATCTTAATTTTATATGCATTTTTAATAAGTTGAATAATATAATCTAGAGAGTTTAAATTAATAGATTGTTGAAGTTGTTGGATTCTATTAGCGTAAAGAGATAAGTAAATAGAAGAACTATCGTCATCATTCTCATCCATTTCTACCATGGAATGGACATAGCGAGATACTTCATAACGAAATTCGCTATATCCTCTAAATCCACATTTTTGGCAAAACCTTAACAATGCCGATTTAGAAACTTTGCATTTTTTAGCAACTTCTTGAATAGGATATGAAGAAATAGTATCAAAATTTTTCAAGACATAATCCTCAATGATTTTTTCTGACTTTGTAAATTCTGCTTCGTGAAGCCTGATATGTTCTTTAGGATTCATGCGATCACCTCGTATTTATATTATAACATGATTTAAAAAAGTGTGTAAATAAGCAAAAAATGGAGCTTTTGAGAAAAGTTCCATTTTTTTTTGGGAAAAGTATTGTAAATGAGAAAAAGGCGTGCTATACTTAAATTAGTTCCAATGTAAGGGGTTTCTAGAAATAATAAATCGCGATTATGAAAAGAAAAAAGAGAGGGACTAGAAGGAGAGAAAACTATGAGTGATATTCAGAAGAAAGGGAATCTCATGGAGCGAATTAATGATTTTGTTGAAAATCGTTTAGCTCCACCGTTAATTCGCATTTCAAATATTCGTTATTTGCAAACTCTACAAAAGACATTTATCGTTTTCATGCCGTATATGATACTTGGGGCAACAGCAACACTTGTATTAAACTTAGGAGGACTGTTTGCTGAAGGAACAGGTCTAGGAATGCCAGACGTTGCAGAAGCTATCAATGGTGTGATTGACGTTATAAGACCTGGTTTAACACAACTTGTATTCATTAGTATTAACTTAATGGCTTTATTGACAGCTATTTTAAATGCTTATTATCTTGGTGAATATTATCATGAAAATTATGATAAAAAAGTTAATGGTATTGTTTGTGGTATTGCAGGGCTTATAGGATTCTTATGTTTTGTTGATTTCACAACTTTATCACAAAACTTTGACTATCCTGCATATATTTTAGGTGCACCAAGCTTATTTACTGCTATTTTAATTAGTATTGTAACTGTAGAAATTTATAGATATCTCGTGCATAAAAATATTACAATTAAAATGCCAAATGGTGTACCACAAATGGTTGCAGATGCATTTACAAGTTTAATTCCTATTACAGTTATTATGATTATCTGTGCATTTGTAGGAAGAAATATCTCTGGATTTAATTTAATGACATTATTTAATGATTTGAGTTCTCATCTTGTCGTTGCAGGAAGTGGACCAGTTGCTCAATTCTTCGCATTTTTCTTAGATCGTATTTTCTGGTTTGTTGGATTACATGGTTCAAATATTGTTGGATCTATCATGACTCCAATTTGGGAAAGTATGGCTGCTTCTAACTTAGCTGCTTTTGCGGCTGGTCAAGATATTCCTTACTTATTCTCATCAATTTGGGTTAATGCTTATGTCAGATTAAGTGTATTCCCAGTTGCATTACTTTGTGTGATTTCATCAGTTAAGAGATTTAAAGTCTTAGGTAAATTATCAATTGTTGGAACAGTATTCAATATTGCTGAACCAGTTATGTATGGATTGCCAATCGTCTTAAATCCACTTATGTTTGTACCTTGGGTTATTGGATTCTGTGTATTATTTGTATTCAATGCTATTTTAATTACTATTGGAATTGAACCACCTATTGTGGCTAATGTTGTGTGGACAATGCCTGTTCCATTAATGGCATTTATCGGTTCAGGATTTAAAATTTCAGCTATGATTATTAGTTTGATTAACTTTGTTATTTTATTCTTTATTTTCTTACCATTCTTTAAAGTTATGGAAAGACAAGAATTAAAAGCAGAATTAGCTGCTCAACAAGAGATGGATTCTCAAGGTGATGGACCATCTCCTGAAATAGAAAATAATCAAATGGAGTAACGTATATGGAAAATGTAAGATTAGAAAGTTTTCAACAAGAAAGATTTCAGCAAGTCTTAACTTGCTGGAATCAAAGCTTAATTTATGATGGTATTGATGAAGAAAGATTTAAACAACTTATTTTATTAGATGAAAATTTTAATCCAGATTTGTTTTTGCTTGCTATGAATGATGAAAAAGTAGTAGGATTCTGTTATGGAGTAAGAAGAAAAATCCCATATTTAGAAAGAGGATTAGAAGAAAATCGTGGTTGGATTGTAATTATGGGAGTACTTCCTGAATATCAAAATCAGGGAATAGGAACCATGTTATGTGATGAAGTTGAAAAAAGATTGAAAGATATGGGAACAAAAGAAATAACTTTATGTGCGTATAGTCCAAATTATTTCTTTCCTGGAATAGATAAAAGATATCAACAAGCGATTTCTTTCTTTGAAAATAGAAATTATGTATATCGTGCAGAATCTGTCAGTATGCAAAGAAGTTTGTGGGATTATCATATGGCAGATCAATATAAAGAAAAGCTTGCTTCATTAGAAAAAGATGGTATTCATATTATTCGCTATAATGATGAATACATGCTTCCTTTATTAAAATATTTATTAGAAAATTTTGGAGCAGGATGGAAACGTAATGCTTTAATAGCAATGCAAAAGAAAGAAGCAGAAGATACTATTTTGTTAGTTGTTGATGAACAAAAAAATATTCTTGGTTTCTGCATGAGAAAAATTGATGGAAATGATGCTCGTTTTGGACCTTTTGGTGTAAGTGAACATTTAAGATCAAAAGGTATTGGTGGTGTTTTGTTTGAATATATGATGCAGGAAATGAAACAAAAAGGTATTTATTATCTTTATTTCCTATGGACAGATGGTGCTGCCCAACGTTTCTATGAAAGACATGATGTAAAAGTCTATAGAACATATCAATTGTATAGAAAAGAGGTATAGTCATGAAATATAAAAGACTTGTGTGTATTGGTGGACATCATTTAGATGCTGAACTTATGGGTGGTCCATTACTTATTAAATATGCTATGCAAGGTGCACATTGTACAATGATTAATGTGACAGAAGGAAGATTGGATCGTAAAGGTGCTACTGAACAAGAAAAGCAAGAGTATCTAGATAATATTCGTCAAGAAAATGTGGCTTGTGATGAAGCAATGCAATGTGAATGTTATAATATGAAATACACTTCTGCTACGCTTCCAAGTCAGGAAGAATTCATTGAGATGTTAATGGATTATTTTAAAAAAGAAAAAGTAGATTTGGTTGTCACTCATTGGAGAGGTACAATGCATCCTCGTCACTATTACACATATGAAACAGTTACAGCTGCTGTTCAAAGATTACGAAGAGAAGGTATAAATATTCAATTATTATATGGTGAAAACTGCGAAGATTTAATTGGATTTACACCTACTTGTTATGTAACAATTACGGATGAACAAGTACAAATGTGGTTTGATGCATTGAAAAAATATACAATTTTTAATGGTAAAGTCAATGATGTTCCTTATCAAAAATATTATCAGGCACAATTGAAGGTCAGAGCTATTGAAGGTGGTATTCCTTCACCTGTTAAAGCTTATATGCATGCCCCATTATCAAATAATGAATAGAGGAAAGTTATGCTAGGTATATCAGTATATTTTCAGGATTTAGATTTACATTATTTGCAAGAAGCAAAAAAATGTGGAGTGAAGTATGTATTTACTTCACTTCAAATTCCTGAGGAAGATTATACTTCATTGGATGAAAAATTACCGTTATTTTTAAATCAATGTCAATTATTAGAATTGCAGGTTGTACCTGATATTTCACCAGTTACTTTTGATAAATTAAAAATTCCAAATCAGGATTATCAACAGTTAAAAAACATGGGGTTTAAAGCATTAAGATTAGATTATGGTTTTGATGATTATGATATTATTAAAGACTTACAAAAAAATTTCTATTTAATGTTAAATGCCAGTGTTATTGATGAAAATTATTTAAGAGATGCACTTGACCATGGGGTTGACTTATCAAAGATTGCTGTTACACATAATTATTATCCACATAGTGATACAGGCTTATCGTTGAAGGATTTTCAAGAAAAAAATAAAATCTTCCAAAAATATGGATTAACAATTCAGGCTTTTGTATGTGGGGATGTTTTGAAAAGATTTCCATTATATGAAGGTTTACCAACAGTGGAAAAACATCGTACAGTGAATCCGTATATCGCATCCATAGAATTATTACAAAATTGTTGTGTTGACGATGTTTTTATTGGTGATAGCCAGGCAGAAATGAGTACGCTTCAATATATAAACGATTATATGAAGGAAAACATCATCACAATACCATGTTATTTGGAAAAGGGATATGAATATCTTTATGATCAAAATATTCAAGTCAGAAAAGATCAATCAGAGAGTTTGATTCGTTTATCATTACCAAGAAAACCAGATATTCCTATTCAAAAAAGTACATTACGTAAACGTGGATATATTGTTATGGAAAATCAATTAGCGGGAAGATATAGTGGTGAAGTGTTTTTGATGAAACAAGATTTATCATTTATTTCACGAACAAATACAATTGGATTTATCCATCCTGAATATACAGATGTTTTAGATTTTATTAATGCAAACACAAAAATTAGATTTGTAAGACTATAAGGAGGTATTTTATGGGTCATATTCATATTTCTCATTTAGTTACTGAAAGTAGAAATCCTAAAACAATGAATTTAGACGATATGAGTATCCATGAATTTTTAACAGTTATGAATGAAGAAGATGCTCTTGTTCCGCAACGTATTCATGATGTTTTACCTCAGATAGAAAAAGCTGTAGAAAAGATTATTGAAGCTCTCAAACATGGAGGAAGACTCTTCTATGTAGGGAGTGGAACAAGCGGACGCTTAGGAATATTAGATGCTGTGGAATGTCCTCCAACTTTTAGTACAACAAATGAAGTGAATGGTATTATTGCAGGAGGTCAGTCAGCTTTTGTTAAAGCTAAAGAAGGCGCTGAAGATCATGAAGATGATGGTCAACGAGAAATCATGGAAGCTGGTATTTGTGATAAGGATGTTGTTGTTGGTATTGCTGCCAGTGGAAGGACTCCACATACCATAGGAGCTTTGAAACAGGCCAATGAAATAGGGGCCTATACAATCAGTATTGCTTGTAATCCAGATAGTGAAATTGGAAAAGTTGCAAAACTGGCCATAGATATGAATCTGGGTCCAGAAGTGATTACAGGTTCAACACGTTTAAAAGCAGGTACAGCACAAAAGCTTGTCTTGAATATGTTATCAACGGCATCGATGGTTGGGATAGGTAAAACTTATCAAAATTTAATGGTTGATCTCAAACCTTCTAATGAAAAACTGATTGAAAGAAGCAAAAAAATTATTATGGAAGCAACAGGGTGTAGCTATGAAGTCGCTCAAGAAACATTTGAAGAATGTCATAGACATGTCAAAGTTGCAATTATTAAAATATTATTAGATTGTACTGTTGAAGAAGCCAAGTCAAGATTAGAAAACAGTCAAGGCTTTGTTAAGAAAGCTATTCAAAATCAATAACAGACTGATTTCAGTCTGTTATTTTTCTAGGAGAATAAAGATGAATGAACAAATCAATGATTATATGTATGAAATCACCAATTTAGATTTTATTCAGGCACTTAAAATGACATTTGTTCATATGACATTATGTCTTGTTGTTTTAGGAATAATTGTTTTCTTTCAGTGGTTTTCTATCTTTCATCAATATATGGAATATATATATTTCTTGATGATACAAATCATGTATGCTTTTCATTATATTCAAAAAAAGCAAATGAACCCTATTTTTATAATATTTTCTATCATATTAAGTATCACATTTCTTTGTGATAACAAGTCATATACCATCATGACTCTTACCCTCCCTGTTTTGTTTATACAAATGATTGGGCTAGCAATAATCCATCGAATGACTATATATCTTGAAAAGAATATTCATTTTTTTATTGAACCAATTGAAACTTACTTAAAACAGTTATTACCAGTGATGGGAACTACTTTATTGATGCTTGGGATGGTTTTTTTGCAAGATATGTACGTTCATATTCTTGTTGCCTTTATGCAGTCATGTTTATCTTTTTTTGCATCCTTAGCAGGAGTTCTTATCATTGTATCACTCACATGTCTGTTCTGGTTGAGCGGTATTCATGGTGTCGCCATGGTTGGGATTATAGTCAGACCATTTTGGACACAAATGTTGATGGTGAATCTTATCTGTTATATCAATCATCAGACTATTCCTTACATAGGTGTTGAAGGTTTTTATCAATGGTTTGTCTGGATTGGTGGTTCAGGTGCTACATTAGGATTAGTTCTCTTATGTCGTTTTTTTGCAAGGAGTTGCCATTTAAAACAAATGGGGCATCAGACTCTTCATTCAGGACTTATGAATATCAATGAACCAGTCATTTTTGGTGCACCCATTGTCCAAAATCGTTATTTAAGAATTCCATTTCTTGTTGCGCCAATACTTATGAGTTTTTGTACTTATATGATGATGGTTTATCATTATTTAGATATACCTGTTTTGTTGGCACCATGGTTATTACCATCTGTAGTTGGTGGCTTTTGGGCAACAGGTGGTCAAATCTTTTCCATTCTTTATATTATAGGAATGATTATAATTTCAATGATTGTTTATTTGCCATTTTTTATTTGTTATGATCGTCAATTATTCAAGGAGGAAATCCCATGAGAAGATTAGGAATATCTATATATCCAGAGAAATCTACAACTCAGGAAATCAAATCATATATTGATCAAATGTCTCAATGCGGTGCATCAAGAATCTTTTCTTGTTTATTGTCTGTTGAAAAATCTAGAGAAGAAATTATTAAAGATTTTAAGGATATTAACTTATATGCTAAATCAAAAGGATATGAAATTATTGTAGACGTGTCTCCTAGAGTTTTTAATCAATTAGATATAAGTTATCAGGATTTATCTTTCTTCAAAGAAATTGGAGCAGATGGATTACGTTTAGATGCTGGTTTTTCAGGAAGTGAAGAATCAATGATGACTTTTAATCCTTACGGATTAAAAATAGAAATTAATATGAGCAATGATGTACATACAATAGACACAATAATGGATTATCAACCGAATAGACATTGTTTATTAGGATGTCATAACTTTTATCCACATGGGTATAGTGGTTTATCGTTAGATTATTTTCTTCAGTGTACAAAAAGATTCACAAAATATGGTTTAAGAACTGCTGCTTTTGTCACAAGTCAAAATGAAAATACATTTGGTTCATGGCCAGTTACCAATGGTTTGCCAACACTTGAAATGCATCGAAGTTTATCTTTGATTACACAGATTAAACATATGATTGCTCTTGATTGTATTGATGATATTTTAATTTCAAATTGTTATCCTTCAAAAGAAGAAATTGAGTCTTTAAAAGATTTAGATTTATATTTGATAACATTTGATGTTGCTGAAATAATAGAATTACCAGAAGTAGAACGAAAAATATTATTTGAAGAATTACATTTCAATAGAGGGGATGTTAATGCATATATGATTCGTTCAACTCAAAGTAGAGTCAAATATAAAGGATATCATTTTGATTTATTAAATACTCCAGATATAATTCATAGAGGAGATATTATTATTGAAAGCAGTCAATATGGTCATTATGCAGGAGAACTACAAATAGCTTTACAAGATATGACGAATACAGGGATGTCTAATGTGGTCGGTAGAATTAAAGATGAAGAATTATTTATGTTAGATTATATAAAACCGTGGCAAAAGTTTAAGTTGAGATTGGTAGAGGACAGGTCATGAAATATATAGGAATTGATGGTGGAGGAACCAAAACAAAATTTGTACTTTATGATGAAAATGGAAATATAATGCATGAAATTGTGAATCAATCAGTGCACATCTTAACACAGTCAGAAGAAATCTGTATTGATATTTTAAGAAAGAATGTGCTAGCTCTTGATTCCTCAAAACAAGCTATAATCATAGCGGGTCTTGCAGGTTATGGCAACCAAAAAGAATTGCGACATCAAATTGAAAATATTTGTAAAAAGGCTTTTGATGGTTACCAGTATCTTTTATATAATGATGTTCAAATAGCTTTGATGGGAGCTTTGGCAGGCCAAGATGGGATTGTGGTTATAGCAGGAACAGGTTCTATTGCCTTTTCATATGTAGCTGGTCAAAGCAAGAGATGTGGAGGCTGGGGATATCAGCTTGGTGATGAAGGAAGTGCCTATTGGATAGGTTGTCAATTACTTCAAAAGTATTGTCAACAGGTTGATGGAAGACTTCCACGTACTTTACTTTATCATATGGTAAAAGAATATTGTGGTTTAATGAATGATTATGATATGATCCAATATCGTCATCGTATGGAGAATGAGAGAAAAGTCATTGCGCATTTAGCAAAATTGAATTATGAATTAGCAAAGCAAAATGATCCTTATGCTTTACAGATTTATCAGGATGCAGCTCATCATCTTGCTTCACTTGTATGGCCTCTTGCAAAAGATTTTAAATATTCATTTATACTTTCTTATATAGGTGGTGTCTTTTTGGCAAAGGATTATATCTTAAAACCTTTGAAAAAAGAGCTTTCTGCTTTGCAGGTGCAAATACAATCTCCTATTTTTCCTCCGGAATATGGAGCCTATTTATTAGGAAAAGAGTATATAAAGAAAAATGCTATATGAATTCATATGGCATTTTTATTTGTGATATGTATTTTTTTAAATATAAATATTACCATCTTCATTTTTAATATCAAAGATATGTATTGTCAGATTATCAAGTTGTTTTATATGGCTTGATTCAATCTGTTGAATTGTTTCATTAGATAATTGTCCAATCTTTTGTGTCAACAGTTTCATAAGTGTTATAATAATGCTTTCTTGGTTAGCAATTTGGCTAATTTTTAATACGTATTCACTCATATCAATTTTTTTCTTTTCTAGCATCTGATAGATATCTTTGTTATACGTGAGTGCACTTAGAATATATGCTACTTTTAAACTTCCTGTGTCCCTCTTTTGCCATAATAGAAGGTCAGCATCAAGATTGTGGATATTATTGTTCTTAATAAGGGGAAGACCATCAAAGAGGATGATATTGAGTAAATCAGTAAGATGAGTAAGTGATGAAAATAATGTTTAATGCAAACATCAAATAGATTGTTAAAATCGATTATAAAAATATCCACCTCACTTTATATATACGCAAAAAGAAGAAAAATTTTTTTATAATACAACTTTATTAATATTATAGAATGATATTTGTTTAAAGCATATTTTGAATTGAGAATATTTTATTGATATAGTATAGGAAATCAATAATTTCAATTTCTTTTGAGATGAATTATGTTAAAATAGAGTGGTAAGATGAGGTGATGACATGATTACACCAAAACATTTGGTAAAAAAGATTAAAGGAGATTATCGACTCATTGTTGTGAGTGATATTCATGGACATTTAGATAGATTTAAAGCTTTATTAAAAAAAGTCAGATATATACCTGAAGATTATCTGATTATCTTAGGAGATTTTGTAGAAAAAGGTGATCAGGTTATTGAGACCATTCATTTTGTTGAAGAGCTTGCAAAAAGAGAGCGTGTTTTTGTGTTGATGGGAAATTGTGAATGGGCATTAGATGCTTTATTAACAATACCTGAACTAGCTAATCAGATTCCAGGATATTTAAAGCGTGTTTCCAGCAATGGTTGTATTCGAGAGGTTTATCATCGTTTACATCTGGACAATGGTCATGAAACAATGCTGGGTATTCAAAAGCAGATTGCTGATTACTTACATAATGAAATTGCTTTTATTTCGCATTTACCTGTGACTTTGAAATTGAATTCTTTTCTTTTTGTTCATGCAGGTATTGAAAAAAGAAAAGATTATCAAAATAGTTCTTTATCATCATTGCTTGAAATGAAATATTTTTATGATCAGGGACATCTTTTAGATGAAGTGGTCATTGTGGGACATATGCCAACATCTAATTATTTCTCAGATAAGATATGTAATGATATTATTATTGATTTAGATAAGAAAATTATTTGTGTTGATGGTGGAACTGGTGTGAAATCAATTTCACAGTTGAATGCTCTTGTCATTGAATCAAAAAATGGTGTTATTCATTATGCTCAGGAATCTGTTCAGCCTTTACCAATTCATGAAGTGTTATATGATGTGAATCCTGAAAATCAAAAACAACATAAAATTGCCTATCCTTATTTTGAAGTCGAAGTCATTCAAAAAGGTGATCAGTTTAGTGAATGTTATCAAAAGGAAACCAATCAATATTTGAAAATTAAAAATGAATTTTTATATACCAGACATCAACAAACTTATTGTTTAGATGATTATACTGATTATTTTATTGAGGCTCAAAAAGGTGAGCAAGTAAAGGTTATTGGTATTTATGATCAGTATGCTTATGTTATTCATCAGGGAAATGTTGGATGGATAAAAGTTGACTGTATAAAATAAATATTTTTGTTCATACTTTTACTGGTGATAAAAATGAATGGAGAAACATGTATTGAAGAATTGTTGAATGGTTTAAATATGGGACTTGTGTCTATTGATCATTTAATAGATAAGATAGAAAATGAACATCTTAGAGATATTGTTTTACATCAGAGAAAAGCTTATGGTGATTTAAAAAATAAAGTCACACGTGATTTTTCTCAGGCTGAAGATCATTTGAAAAATAAGATGATGTTAGAATCAATGATTGAAATGAAGACATTGTTATCGGATGATGCAAAGATTGCCAAGATGTTAATAGAAGGTAGCAATCAGGCAGTTATGACAATGGCACATTTGATGAATAAAGAAAGTCATGTAGATGCGAGGGTCAAACAATATATTGATGAGTTTGAAGATATTTCACAAAAATATATTGAAGAATTGAAACCATTTTTATAAATCGATAGAATTACAGGCAAATATTTTGTATCTGTAATTCTTTTTTTATATAATAGAAACAGGCGGTGATGATTGTGAAAGTTTTGGTTATTGGAGGCAGTTATTTTTTAGGACGTGTTTTGACAATGTCTTTATCAAAGACGTGGGATATGACATTAGTGAATAGAGGAAATTATTCTATGCAGGCATATGGTGTACAGGAATATTTCTTGGATCGTCATAATGAACAGGCATGGAAGAATTTGCCGGCGCAAAGTTATGATGCAGTGATTGATTTATGTGCTTATCAAAAAGGGGATATTGAAACAGTTATCAAATCTTATTCAGGTCAAATCAAGCATTATATTTTGATAAGTACAGTGGATGTCTATTATCGACAGACTGGCCTTGAAAAAGATGAGAGTCATCCTTTAGAAACACGACATTTTCAGGGAGAAGTGGGAGAATACATTTTTCAAAAGGTTGCATTAGAAAAAGAATTGCAGGAGTTATCTCAAGATTATGCAATACCTTATACGATTTTAAGACCAGGAAATATTTATGGACCATTTAATTATGCTCCTAGAGAATCATTACTGATTCAACGTGCCGTAAGTGGACAACCTTTATTTTCGTTAAAGGATGCGACTCATCCTTTTCAAATGGTTTATGTGAAAGATGTAGCTTTGGCGATACAACAGGCTGTTGAGAAAAAAGCTTATCATCAGATTTATAATGTGATTAATAATGAGGCTGTTACCTATGAGAAAATAAATGAGATTTTAAAGCAATGTGAACCACAATTAAAAGTAGAAGAACATACGATTGAAGAAGCTATTTCATTACAGTATCCATTGCCATATCCAGTTTATAAAGAAGAAATGGAATATTATAATGGTCAAAAAATCATACATGATTTAGGAATCACGTATACACCTTTAGAAGAAGGTTTGAAAAAGACATATCAGGCTTTCTATCCTGTTTATAAGACAAAATAAGCGATGAGAGTAATCCCATCGCTTTTGCATTATAAGTCTTGAATGATTTGTTTGACCAGTTTAACTAGGTTGATTTCAGCCTGATTTGCAGCTTCCATGACTTCCTGATGATTTAATTCGCTATTTCCTAATCCTGCTGCTTTGTTTGTGACTAAAGAGATTCCCAAAGTCGTCATTCCAGAGTGTCTTGCGACAATAGCTTCAGGAACAGTAGACATACCTACCATATCAGCACCAATTGTACGTAAAGCACGTATTTCTGCAGGTGTTTCAAACATTGGTCCTTTAAAGAAGCAATAGACACCTTCTTTTAAAGAAACATTTGTTTTTTGGGCAGCTTCTTTTGCAAGACTTCGTAATTGTTGAGAATACACTTCAGTCATATCTTTAAAACGAGGACCAAATTCATCTAGATTAGGACCGCGTAATGGACTAGGAGCCATAAAACTGATATGGTCTGTAATCAAAGTAATTTGACCAGGATTTAAGTCTTCACGAATTCCTCCACAGGCATTCGTCACAAAAAGATAAGGAATCCCCAACTTTGCAAAAACACGAACAGGAAGAGTCACAACATCCATATCATGTCCTTCATAATAATGGAAGCGACCTTTCATTGCACAAACTGTTTTTTGAGCAATCGTTCCAATATAGAGTTTTCCTTCGTGACCAGGAACAGTTGAAACAGGGAAATGTGGAATATCCTGATAATCAATGATAACAGGATTTTCAATTTCATCAGCTAAAGGTCCAAGTCCAGAACCCAAGATAATGGCTACATCAATTGGCTTATCATAGCGAGAACGAATATATTCATAAGCTTCATTTATTTTCGTATACATAATT